>CAJWGI010000039.1 GCA_913031335.1 uncultured Anaerolineales bacterium
GCGTACATAATGATCCACCTGTATGCCCAGATTAGCGGCGACGGTGTCCATCGCGAGGGCCGGCCCGCCACCGGGCAGCCGGAAGGCATCTCCCTTGAAATTGGCGGTATTGATGCGGTCTCGGCCCTCGAAGCCGGGAATGGTCACCCACAGGTCGCGCGGTATCGACAACATTCCGGCGGTGTTGCCGGCCGGGTCTACCGTGACCAGCATCATCGTGTCGGTGCGGAAGGCAGGTTCATCTTCCATGCCGGTGCGTTGATCAATGCCCATCAACAGCACCGTGGTGCGGAGGCTGGTGACCACCGGGACCACCGCTCCGACAATTTCTGCGCTGCCGGATGGAGTAGTAGTTTGGCTATCGTCGGCGGCTTTTTCCGTCGGCGAAACTGAGGTGAGCGCGGCTGGATGACCGCTAATCAGATCTGACCCGTCGGCGCTCCCGCGGTTGGCGGTCCACTCCTTGACGGTCGCGTAGACCATGTAGCTGGCGAATGCCGCCGCTGCTACGAAGAACACCAGCAGGGCCGCAACGGCCCAATTGGGCAGGCCGGGAGAATCTTCCTGCGGATTGCGCGTGCCGTTTGGTCTGCCTGAAAAGGACATTTATTCTGCCCGGCGGCCATCAGAGCCGGGCCGGGAACAAGCAAGTATAGCATGCTGCCGACAGGGTGAAGGCATCTTCCACGCCGGTCCGGGCGTGACCTGGAAGATGCGCCCCGGTCGGTAAGACGCAACTGATGTACCGGGGATTATTTGGGGCGGCGCGTAGAGCGCCAGTCGTCGGCGCCGGCTCAAATAAACTGGAAGTCACCCGCGTTGGCGACAATGCGCACCAGTTCTCCGTTCTCCACCAGTGCCCGCACCCGGAGGATTTCCGGTTGGTACAGGCGGTCGTTTTCGATGAAGCGCACCTCCTGCCGCACGCGGTCGTAGGCAGCCCGAGTGGGCGGCGCCAGCCGGGCTGCCGGGCTTTCCGCGGTGCGCAGGTCGATGGCCTGAGCCGCGGTGTAAAACTCCACGGCCAGAATATGGGCAACGTTATCGACAATGCGGCGCGCGTGCCGCGCTGCTGTCAGTGAGTTGGCGTTGTGGTCTTCTTGCCCGGCGGATGTGGGCAAGGAGTGCACGCTGTCCGGGTGTGCGAGAGTCTGGTTTTCCAGCACCAGCGAGGCGGTAGTGTAGTGGGGCATCATCAAGCCGGAGTTCAGGCCGGCGGCCTCGGCGCTGCTTACCAGCATGGGCGAGAGGCCGTAGGAATAGCGGTCGTGAACCATGCGATGAATCTGGCGCTCGGCCAACGCGCCAACCTCCGCCAGCGCGATGCCGAGGTAATCCATGGCCATGGAGACGACTTCGCCGTGGAAGTTTCCGCCGGAAAGCGTGTCGAAAGCGCGGCGGTCGTTCACGGATGGCTCTTCAGGGAAGATGAGCGGGTTGTCGGTGGCGGCGTTTATTTCGGCGCTCACCCATGTGCGCAGCAGCCGCAGGGTATCGCGCACTGGCCCGAGCACCTGCGGGGCGCAGCGCAGCGAATAGGGGTCTTGCACACGCCCCCCGGCGTCCATGAAGGTGCTGCCCGCCAGCAGGCTGCGCATGTTGGCTGCCACGGCGGCCTGTCCGGAGTGGCGGCGGGCGCTGTGCAAACGCGGGTCAAATGCGTCAGATACGCCCAGCAACGCTTCCAGCACCAGCGCCAGCGAGAGTTCAGCGTTGCGCACCAGGTTTTCGGCGTCAAACAGCGTGAGCGTTGCCAGCGCGGCGGAGAAAGTTGCACCGTTATTGAGCGCCAGTCCCTCCTTTGCCCCCAGAACCAGGCGCGGGATTGTAGCCGCGTGCATGGCGGCCTTTCCGGACACAACCTTTCCGCGGTAGCTTACCTGTCCGCTCTCATCTTCGCGGTCGGCGTCATCAGTGGTCAAGACCAGCGCCATGTGCGAGAGCTGCGCGAGATCCCCGGAGGATCCGAGCGAGCCCTGTTGTGGCACGACTGGATGCACACGCGCGTTCAACATATCCAGCAGTGTTTGCGCTAGTTCGGGCCGCACGCCGGAATGACCCAGCGCGAGCGCGTTGGCGCGAACCAGCATCGCCGCCCGCACCACCTCGTCCTTGAAGGGCGCGCCCACCGCTACGGCGTGGGTGATGATGAGGTTGCGCGAGAGCCGCGCAGCATCCTGCGAAGCGACCGGCCGGTTGGCGAAAATACCGAAACCGGTGTTGATGCCGTAGACCGGCGGGGCCTGCGGGCGCAGCAAGGTCTGCACATGGGCGTGGCTGGCGGCCATGCGCTCGCGCGCTGCGGCGGCCAGTCGTACTTCGCGGTTCTCGCGCGCGACGGCGACGACATCTTCCACAGTGAGCGTGTTGCCGTCGATGAGCAGCGGGCGGGCCGCGGTCATTTTCACTGTGCTCCCTTGACTTTGTGGTCGGCTCAGTATAACGTTGCGATTGCGAGATTATAACTTGCTTTCTGGAGGCGAAACAATGGTGAGCAATGAAGGCCGGCGCAGCCCAATTCGCGCGCCGCGCGGCGCAACGCTGAGCTGCAAATCGTGGCTGACCGAGGCTGCCTTCCGCATGCTGCAGAACAACCTCGACCCCGAAGTAGCCGAGCGGCCGCACGATCTGGTGGTTTACGGGGGTCGCGGACAGGCCGCCCGGGACTGGGAGAGCTATGATGCGCTGCTGACGGCGCTGCGCGAGCTTGATGACAATGAAACGTTGCTGGTGCAATCAGGGAAGCCGGTTGCAGTGTTCAGGACTCACGCGGACGCCCCGCGCGTGCTTATTGCCAACTCAAATCTGGTGCCCCACTGGGCCACGCAAGAGCACTTCGATGAGTTGGCAGCGCTGGGCCTGACAATGTATGGGCAGATGACGGCAGGCTCGTGGATATACATCGGCACGCAGGGGATTCTGCAGGGAACGTATGAGACGCTCGGTTCGCTAGCCAGGCAGCGCGGTTGGCCTTCTTTGCGCGGGAAGTTAGTGCTCACCGCCGGGTTGGGCGGGATGGGCGGCGCGCAACCGCTCGCAATCACCATGAACGAGGGGGTCGGCCTGATTGTAGAGGTGGATCCGGCCCGCGCGCAGCGCCGGCTGGAAAGCGGCTATGTGGACACCGTGGTGGATGAGCTGGAAGAGGGCATGACGCTGGTGGAGGAAGCTTGCGGCGACGAGCGGCCGCTTTCGGTTGGGTTGATCGGCAACGCTGCGGATGTGTATTATGAACTGGCGCAGCGCGGCGTCCTCCCCGATGTTGTCACTGACCAGACTCCGGCGCATGATGTGCAGATGTATGTGCCCCATGGTATAAGTCTGCCGGCTGCCGATGCGCTGCGTGTAACCGACGCGGATGAATACGCTCGCCGCGCCACGCTTTCCATGGCGCAACATGTGCGCGCCATGCTTACGTTTCAGCGCGCGGGGGCGGAGGTCTTCGACTATGGCAACAATTTGCGCCAGCGCGCGTATGATGCGGGCGTCATAGACGCTTTCGAGTTCCCCGGCTTCGTTCCGGCATACATTCGCCCGCTGTTTTGCGAGGGAAAAGGACCCTTCCGCTGGGTGGTGCTTTCCGGCGAAGTGGAGGACATCTATCGCACCGATGCAGCCGTGATGGAGCTTTTTCCGGATAATGATCATCTGCGGCGCTGGTTGACTTTGGCGCGAGAAAAAGTGCATTTTCAGGGGCTTCCGGCGCGCATCTGCTGGTTGGGTTATGGCGAGCGTGCCCGCGCCGGGTTGAAGTTTAACGAGATGGTCGCCAGCGGCGAGTTGCAGGCGCCGATCGTTATCGGGCGCGACCATCTCGATGCTGGCTCCGTGGCCTCGCCAAATCGCGAAACCGAGGATATGCTGGATGGAACGGATGCGGTGAGCGATTGGCCCATTCTGAATGCGTTGGTGAACGCAGTTAGCGGCGCGACCTGGGTTTCCTTCCATCATGGCGGCGGAGTGGGAATTGGCTACAGCCAGCACGCCGGACAGGTGATTGTGGCCGATGGGACGCCAGCTGCCGCGCGCCGTCTGGACCGTGTGCTCACCGCTGACCCGGGCATGGGCGTGGTGCGCCATGCCGACGCAGGTTATGACGAGGCCATCGCAGCCGCCCGGCGGCATGGCATCCGCATTCCAATGCTTGAAGCATGAGCGGGATGATTGAAACAGATCTGCTTGTACACTCTGCTGCCCAGCTTCTTACCCTTGCTGGTGGCCCGCAGCGTGGCTCCGCGCTGGGGACACTGGGAATCATCCGGTCGGGTGCTGTGGCCATTCGCAACGGGAAAGTAGTCGAGGTCGGCCCGAGCGAGAAACTGCGGAAGCGCTTCCGCGCGAAAGATGAGATTGACGCTCGTGGGCGTATAGTGTTGCCCGGTTTTGTCGACGCGCACACGCATCTTATTTGGGCCGGGGCACGCGTGGCGGAATTTGAGATGCGAGTGGCCGGCGCAAACTATATGGAAATAATGGAGGCCGGAGGTGGCATTCTGGCCACGGTGCGTGAGACGCGCGTGGCCAGCGTGGATGAATTGGTGGCGCAGGCGCTACCGCGTTTGCGCAGTGCGCTGGCACACGGTACGACCAGCATGGAGGTGAAAACCGGTTACGGCCTCGAGACGGCGGCCGAATTGCGCTCGCTGGCGGGCATCCTGCAATTAGATGCGGCGCAACCGATCGATTTGACACCCACTTTTCTTGGCGCACATGCTTTCCCGCCGGAGTACAGCGATGACCATGATGGCTACACCGAACTGGTGTGCGCCGAGATGCTGCCCGCCGTGCGGGACTGGTGGGCCGCCAACGCTGACGAGCGCCGATTGCCCTTTGTGGATGTATTCTGCGAGACTGGCGTTTTCACGCCGGCGCAGAGCCGCCGCATTCTGGAGCGGGCGCAGGCGCTGGGCTTTCCGCTGAAAATTCACGCTGATGAATTTGACGGACTGGGGGGCACCGGGATCGCGGTGGAACTGGGAGCTACTTCCGCCGACCATCTGGTGCACACTCCACCGGAGGACATCGCCGCGCTGGGGCGCTCGGAGACGGTGGCGGTGGCTTTGCCCTGCTCCCCCTTTGGTCTGGCGGAAGCGGAATACACGCCTGCGCGTGCCATTCTGGAGGCGGATGGGATTCTGGCGCTGGCGACTGACATGAACCCTGGCCCGGCCTGGTGCGAGAGTATGCAATTTGTGCTGGCGCTCGGTTGTCGCTATTTGCGCCTGACGCCGGCGCAGGCCATTGCGGCTGCCACTATCAACGCGGCTGCCGCAATTGGGCGCGCCGGGCAAGTGGGCAGCCTGGAGGCTGGCAAGCAGGCCGACTTGGTGCTTCTGGGCGCCTCGGACTATCGGCACCTGGGCTATCGATTTGGGGGCAACCTGGTGGAGGTGGTGATTAAGGCGGGGGACGTGGTTCTCCGCAACACCGCTTTAACCTGACATCGCGCGTCACGGGCAGATGAAACGAATAAGCGTTAGCGTGGCTTTAGCTGTGTTGGGCATAGTGGCGGGGATGCTTGCCATTGAGGGCGCAGTGAGATTGGCTCACCCGGCCCCGCCAGTTGAGCAATATCGCAACAACGTTTCAGACCCGTTATTGCCGTTCAAACCAAAGCCCCTTAGCGCGACTTCCGGGCGTTCATTTAGCAATGAATTCGACTATGTTTATCGGCACAATAGCTTCGGATTCAGGGATGTGGAGCATGCGTACGCAAAGGATGAAAGCGTATTTCGCATATTGGGTCTGGGGGATAGCTTCACGTACGGCGTCGGTGCTGACTTTGAACAGACTTATCTATATCTACTTGAGAAGATGTTCAATGAGCGTGCGGGCAAACACCCGTCCGTTGAAATCATTAAAGCAGGCATTCCACGTTACTATTCGGAACCGGAGCTTATTCTGCTGAACGAATACGGGCGAGAGTATTCTCCGGACCTGATTCTAATCGGCTTCCTTCCCAATGACGTCATCGATACGTATTACGGGCTTGATGCGGTAGTGTTGGATAAATCTGGCTATCTGAAGACCCAAGTGGCTGCTGAACTGGGTCAATTCGGAACCTGGCTAAATCAGTATTCGCACGCGCTTCGCATCCTGCTCCGGCGGTTCACGGCCTACCGCATGGCACAACTCTATGAACCCCGCCGGGAGGATGTCTATGTTGAGAACGGATTTCACGAGCGTGATTGGCAGCGTTTGGAACAAGATTATGAGCAGATGGTGTCAGTCGCTGACCAGTTCGAGGCAGATGTGGTCATTATCCACATCCCGCAGCAGGCCCCCTGGAGCGAAAAACACTTTTATCCCCCTGAAAGGCTGGCGAACTGGGCTACTGAACATGGCGCCGGGTTCATCGACGTGCTGCCGGCTTTGATTCAGTCTTCAGCGAATGATGTTCTGTATTATGAAAAGGACGGCCATGCTACACCCACCGGTTACGCAATCATCGCGAAAGAGGTCCACGATTACCTGATCTCCGGCGGATTCGTGCCGTGAAGCAATGTGCGATTGCGTCAACCGACGTGGATGCCGAACCGATTTCAGTCTGGCCCCGCGATGGCCTGCACGGTGGACTTGGTCTGCTCTTCTAGCGCGCTCGTGCGCGACTCCAGATCCTCTAATTGATGCAGCCATTGCGCTGCCGCTTCCCGGTCGTTCACGTCTCGGGCGTTGACGCGCACGTTTAGCGCGGCGATGCGCAGTGCGCTGCGCGCAAGCTGCGCACCTGCGACCGCGTCACTGCCGGCATTTGAGTTTCCCTTCTCGACGACCTCCGCCGCTAATGCTTGCAGCTGCACTGCCTGCTGCGCGACTTGCAGCGGTATCTTGGTGGCGTGATGTAGTGCGCACTGGATGGCGGTTGCGCGCGTGGTTTTCTCCGCTTTAGATTCTTTTGGCTGACGGTAGGCGGCCATCACCGCGTCAAATGCGGCTGCGTCCTGCGCTACCGCTGTCTGTAGGTCTGCGCGCAATGCTTCTGCTTCGGTGATGATTTGTGCCATACGGTCGGAGGTGACGGCGTATTTTTTCTTGTTCACTGTCAGACGGGCGACCATTGCGACCAGCGCGGCTGCCAGGGCGGCGGTGTGGGCAGCTGCTGATCCGCCGCCCGGGGTGGGCTTCCCGGCTGCCACTGCTTCGATGAAGTCCGGCGGCTGCGCAGCCGCGAACAGGCGCGTTTCCAGAATCTGATTAGCTTCGAATTGATCCAGTTGCAAATGCCATTGAGCGGTGTCAACCAGCGCGGCTTGCGGAATCAGGCCGATTAGCTCCGAATGATGGATTGCAACCTTGTGGCGGGCGGTTTCGCGCCGGATTGCTTCCACCACGCGCGCGACCGGCGTGCGCGTGTAATCGGTCAGATTCATCGAGACCTGTGCCCGGCCCTTGACCAGCATCCCCAGCGCTTTGACGTAGCGCAGCCCGCCGGACGAATGACGCACTGCTCTGGCGATTTTGTCCGCGATTTCGACATCGGCGGTGGTCAGATAAACATTGAAGGCGATCAGGGGCGCACGCGCGCCGATGGCGGCCGCGCCGGCTGTGCCCACTTCGCGTGGCCCAAAATCGGGAGCGCGGTCGGGCTCGCTGGAGATGCTGTCGCGGATGCCTTCATATTCGCCGCGGCGCACGTTAGCCAGGTTCTTGCGCTCGGGGCGCCTAGCGGCCTGCTCATATAGGTAAACCGGGATGCCCAATTCCGTGCCTACGCGCTGTCCGAGCGCGCGCGCCATCTCGACGCACTCTTCCATGCTGGCCCCGACCAACGGCACAAAGGGCACGACATCGGTCGCGCCCATGCGCGGGTGTTCGCCCTGCTGGCGGGTCATATCTATAAGTTCGGTGGCTTCGACGATGGCGGCGAAGGCTGCCTGCGCAACGGCCTGCGGCGCTCCGGCAAAGGTCAATACCGAGCGATTGTGGTCGGCATCGCTGCTGCGGTCGAGTAGGGCTGCGCCGGGCACGGCGCTGATTGCTTGCGCGATGGCGTCCACCACTTCCGGGCGGCGACCTTCAGAGAAGTTGGGGATGCACTCGACGATTGGCTGTGTCATCGGGAGCCGGAATTGTAACATGGGCTTCCAGTCGCATGGATGCTGTGGGACGCGGTGGCGTGTGACCTTGTTCGGCACGCTTCCCGCTGGCGCGTTTCTCCAAATCGGATACAATCCCAACTGGTACTGATACCGGCGCATCCCCAACATCAGAGAGGGTCAGATGAGCGCGTATTTCTCGCTGGAGCAATTTCAAGAAACAGTGGAAGCGATCCGTGGGCGTACACAGCATCGCTCGACGGTGGGCATGATCCTGGGCACTGGTTTGGGGTCGCTTGCTGACGAGGTTCAGGCGGCTGACCGGCTGCCTTATTCGGAGCTGCCGCATTGGCCGGAATCCACTGTGGAGGGGCATGCCGGGCGGCTGGTCATCGGTGAGCTGGATGGCCACACCGTGCTGGTGATGCAGGGTCGGGCGCATTATTATGAGGGCTACACCATGGCGCAGGTCGGCTTGCCGGTGCGGGTGATGCAGTTGCTGGGCGTGCAGACGCTTCTGATTACCAATGCCGCCGG
>CAJWGI010000040.1 GCA_913031335.1 uncultured Anaerolineales bacterium
GAAGGCGGCATCTTCTGTCTCGCGCCGGTCCTCACTGAAGAGGGTGTAGTACGGGTAAAGTTCCTGCCAGCCTTCCGCGCCCTCAGGCGTCCCGATGTCGAATGGGCTGGAAAAGCGATTGCTACCGTTGTTAGCCATTGTGGTGTCCTTTTGCTTGCCAGATGCTTCTGTCCGCGACGAAATCGCTTCAACTTGGTTGCGTGCAACCCCGGGGAATTGGGAGTGTGTTATGCCATGATCGTCTCCCTCGTCGGTTTAGCTCTCCACCTTCTGTTCCGTTGGTTTTACCCGTACTCCGGCGAGAAGCGTGTCCACCACTCCTGCTACCCCCGCTTTACGCCGGTTGCCGACAACGGGACGTTCTTTCTGGCTCCAAACTGTTTCTGGCCGGCTCTGCACAATCATCACGTTTTCGGGAAAAGGCAAATCACGGTCGATTGCCCATTCGATATCCTGCGGGGTGCCATAATGGCCTTCGATGCGTTTCCCTAACTTCGAAAGTGCCATGATTTCCTCGTCATTCAGTGACGGGCAGGTTTGACGCTCGGCCTGCACATCGCGAATCTCAACCTCTTGGGTTTCCTCGTTCGGTTCATACTCAATCATCTTTTTCGACGCGGTGCGCCGAACGATGTCTAAGGTAACTTTGTCCACCAAGAAATTGTCCGGGGTGACCACGCCGGACACCACGCTTTCGCCCAGCCCCCAGCTAGAGTCGATGGCGATTATGGAGCGGTCCCCGTTAATGGGGTTGAGCGTGAACATGACCCCCGCCGTCTGCGCGTTTGCCATTTTTTGCACGCCCACGCTGATATACACTCTGTCGTGCCGGAAACCCATCTCGTGGCGGTATGAAATGGCGCGGGCGGTGAAAAGGCTCGACCAGCAAATGGCTGCGCGGATGACCACGCGCGAGCCGGAACGCACCCACAGGGTGGTATCCTGTTGGCCCGCAAATGATGCGCCCGGCAGGTCTTCAGCGGTGGCGCTGGAGCGCACCGCGACCGGAAGGTCTGGCACGCAGCACTCGCTGCACAGTTCCTCGTAGGCACCCACAATCGCGCCTTCGATTTCAGCGGGTATGGTCGCCGCGCCCATCAGTTGCCGGATTGCCTTGCTGGTGTGCTCCACCCCGGCGACGTCTTCGTAGTCCACCTCGTCGAGCAAGGCCTGAATCTGTGCGCCGATTCCGGCCTGATCCACAAAGTCGCGGTACGCGCCGGTCGTTATGGCAAAACCGGGCGGCACGCGAATTCCGGCGCGGGTCATCTCTCCCAGGCTGGCATTCTTGCCTCCTACAAGCGGGCGCTCGGTGGTTGTGCATTCGTCGAACCAGAGAATGTAAGGCGTTTCCCGATGCACCATGTTTCAGTTCATCCAATCTATCAGGTGGTTGATGTCGGGCAGGATCAGGTCGGGCGTAAGTTCCAGCGGGGCGGTGGCGGCTTCTTCGGCGCTGGTGCCGCCGGTCAGCACCAGAATGGTGAACAGCCCGGCCTGCTTGCCCATCGCGATATCCTGCGGCAGCCGGTCTCCGGCAACTGCGCCACGCTCGGGGGGGACGCCCAGAATTTTCATCGCCATTTCGCCGGACCAGTGCGAAGGCTTGCCGGTTACCAGCGGTTCTTTGCTGGTGGCATAGGCAATGGCTTTTACCATTGGCCCAGTGGCCGGGGCGAATCCGTTGGCGGTTGGCACTTTCGGGTCGTAGTTTGTGGCAATAAACTCAGCCCCGTTCCAGATTGCCTGGCAGGCCAGATTGAGCTTGTGCTGGTCGAAGGTGGGGTCTT
The DNA here is from genome assembly GCA_913031335.1 of uncultured Anaerolineales bacterium. Classification (GTDB taxonomy): domain Bacteria; phylum Chloroflexota; class Anaerolineae; order Anaerolineales; family UBA11657; genus CAJWGI01. The sequence continues at coordinate 1,791 of CAJWGI010000040.1, forward strand.
TGCCTACCACCACCACTTCGGCTTGATTGGCTTGTTCAGCGCCGAGCAGCGTTAGCTCCTGATTTTGCAGCGCTTCAATCAGCCCAGTATTGCCAAAGGCCAGGATTTTGCGTTCCGCGTAAAGTTCGCGCGTGACACTAGCGGCAATGACCGCCGAAGTGAGCACTTCATCGGCGCTGGCCGGGATGCCCATGGCGGCCAGACGCTCGACCCAAGTGGCAATTGTGTACTGATTGTCATTGGTCAGGAAAGTAAAGCGAATCCCACGGCGTCGGAGTTCGTCCAGCGTATCCGGCACGCCGGGGATAGCCTTCTTTCCGCGCGCGACACAGCCATCAATATCGAAAACGATGCCTTCGATTTCGCGTTTCATTAAACAAGCAACCGTCGCTCAGGCCTGACATCTGGCAGCCCGGCGCTTGCGCCGGGCTGCTGGTGGTCACAGTCCCAGCTCAGACCAGCGCGCTTGTACTTTCGAGACGATGTCGGGATCCAACTCAATTGGTATCGGTTTATCCTCCCAGTCGTAAGGAATTGTGGCGTCGATGAGCAGCCGGCCGGTTATCCAGCGGGCGTTAATTGGAAGGGATGGGTCCAGCGGGGTGGAGCGACCGCGTTTTATTACCTGCGAGCGGTTCGGCTGGAAGCGGAAACTGAGAGCGTACATCACGCGTGAGATGTCCCAGGGGTCGATGTCGTCATCGACGACGATGACTGTTTTCAGCCCGTATGCACCCATCTCGGTGGAGATGGCGGCGGTAAGCACCTGGTCGGCGTGGCCGGGGTACATTTGCGTCATTGAGATTATGGCCAGGAAGCGGCCTGACCCTTCCGGCGGGCAATAGACAGCTTTTATGCCGGGGATTTTCATGGCCACCAGTTGCTGCCACAGTGTTGCGCCATAGGTCAGCGCCATGGTCATGTGCGTGTCGGTGACCGCGCGCCCGACGGTGGTGCCCCAGAAGATGGGGTCATTGCGGTGTGTGACGCAATTCACCTTGATGAAGTTGCGCGGATCGGCGCCGACGCCGGAGTAATAGCCAGTGTATTCCCCGAAAGGGCCTTCCTGCATGAAGGCGTCCGCGTCGACTTCGCCTTCGACCACGATCTCCGAATGCGCCGGCACCGGGAGACCGTTGGTTTCAGTCTCCACGATTTCGATAGCTTCACCGCGAATGGAACCGGCTAGGTCGTATTCCGAATCAAAAGCCGAAACCCGCGCTGCGCCCATCAGGAACATGATGGGGTCACAGCCGACGATGGCGGCCACCGGCATTGGCTTGCCCATAGCCTGATATTTCTTCAGCATGATGTCGGAGTGCTTGCCTTTGATAAATTGTGTGCCGAGCCGATTTTTCTCCAACAGCTGCAGGCGGTAGGTGCCGATGTTCACCCATCCGGATTCCGGGTCTTTGGTGATGACGAATCCGGCTGTTCCAAAATAGCGTCCGCCATCGAGCGGATAGAATTTGGGCACCGGGAATTTGAAGAGGTCAACGTCGTCCCCGCGCATGATGTTCTCTTTACAGGGCGCGGCGTTTGAATCGACCATTTTCGGCGGCACCTTGGTGTCATTTTTTTTCACCCAGACGCGCATGATGTCCACCAAGGTTGATTCCAGCGGTATTCCCATGATGAGCGCAAGGCGCTCAGTGGTGGTGCAAACGCTGGTGATGATCGGGGTGCTGTAGTCTTTGACGTTCTCAAAAAGTAAGGCCGGGCCTTTCTTTTCCTCGTTGAGCTTGGCGATGTGGGAGAGTTCCAGATCCCAATCCACCTCGCCGGTGATTCGCGTGAGTTGGCCCTGCTGTTCGGCAAGTTGAATAAAGTCTCGCATGTCTTTCATGGTTGCATCCTCCTCTCGTGAAGTTGTATTGGACTACTGACTGAATTAGGGGCCAGATGCCATTAACTCTGTGCCGTTAGCCACCTCATTCACTCACTGGTTCTTTTCCCCCTTCGTTTGCGGACATGATCTGGTAAGCCTTTTCCAGGTGCTCCCGCATAATCCTGGCTGCTTCTTCCGGGTCCCCGTTTGATATGGCGACCAGCAATTCCTCATGATCGAGGTCCCGCGCCTCAGCAATCTCCGGCGTAATGCGAGTGTATCGGGCCACCTCAAGGTACATGTCGCGCACGGTTCGATACATCATTGCGAGAATCTTGTTGTGCGCCGCGTCCGCAATCGCCATATGGAAATCGACGCCCGCCTGGGCTAGAGTGTCCATTTCCGTGTTCGGGTCCTCAAGGCAATCCTGCGAATGCTCTAACGCACCGCGAAGCGTATTAACATCGGCCTCGGTGGCGCGTTCGGCGGAGAGTTGCGCCAGCAGCACCTCGATGAATTGCCGTGCTTCCATCACCTCGCTCAGGACGCCAATCTTGTTGACACGCGACCAATCGATCATCAGGGGCGAGACGCCGACCTCGCGCACGAAGGTGCCTTTCCCTTGAATCACCTCGATGACGCCCATGAGCTGCAGCGCGCGCATGGCTTCGCGAATGGAAGAGCGCCCGACCCCGAAGCGCTCTGTGAGTTCCATTTCGGAGGGGAGGTTGTCTCCGGGGCGTAGCTCACCCTCGGTTATCAGCTTGTGTACTTCCTGAAAGACGACTTCCGGAATGGAAGGTCCTTTGCGTATAGTGCGGAATTCCGCCATTAGAGAATCAGGTGTTCATGACATCAGATATCTGATGACCTTATGTTACAATGGAACTGGAAATCTGTCAATGAATCTTGTGCTTCAAGAGTCAGAGAGCCGTCCGGCAGAGTGGCCATCAGCGCATGGTGCTCAGTTGGAAATGGCTTACGCGGCAGTTGTGGATATAATAAGGTCGTTATGCTGTATCGTGGACTCACGCATTTTTTGCCCGCCCGGGTCGCACGCAGCAGCCGCAATCTTGTCCGGCTGAGCGGCGTGGGAAAGGCATTCGTGTGATGTCCACTGTGACAGTGCGGCTGGGCGAACCGCTCTGGCGTCAGGTGAACGCGAAGCAAATCCTGCTCACGCTGCCGGCGGGCGCGTCGGTGGCAGATATGCTCAGCCGGCTAGCGGAGGAACATCCCGCGCTTGCTGAATATCTGCAATCAGACGAGCTGCCGCCGACCGTCTTTCTTGCCGGAACCGTGGCTGCGGCTGACACCCCGCTGGCTGATGGGGACGAGCCCATGTTGATGTGGGCGGCGGCCGGGGGCGCGCCGGGAAACATGCGGAGATCTCATGCCTAATCTGGCATTTGTGGACCTGACCAGCGCCGAAACGCGTGTGCTGGAGACGCCCGAGGCGCTCACGCGCGCCTTCCTCGGCGGCCGGGGATTGAACATGCTCTATCTGACTGCACTGCTGCGGCAGGCGGGTGGGGCGGCCAAGGTGCAGCCTTTCGGGCCGGAAAACCCGCTCATTATTGGCGCGGGCATGCTCACCGGCACCATCGTGCCCAATGCGGCGCGCTTTAACGTGAGCGCGAAATCTCCGGAATCCCTGGGATTGGGTGACGCCAACTGCGGCGGCTTCTTCGCCGCTGCCATGCGCCGCGCAGGCTTTGACCGTTTGATTATCGTGGGGCGGGCTGCGCAGCGCAGCTATTTGCTGCTGGCGGATGGCGAGGTACGCCTACTTCCAGCCGACGGATTGTGGGGACTCAATTCTCCGGAAGCGCAGCAGGAACTGAAGCAGCGCCACGGCGGCGGCACTGTTTCGCTGGCGATTGGCCCGGCCGGTGAAAACCGGGTGCGCATGGCGAGCGTGATGACCGGCAAGAAAAACACAGCTGGTCGCGGCGGCATGGGCGCGGTAATGGGCGCGAAGAACCTGAAAGCGGTGGCGGCGAACAGCCGCACGCGCATCCCGGTAGCCGACCGCGCAGCCATGCGAGTGGTGCGCCGCGAACAAACCGCGCATTTGAAGAAGTCGCGGGTTGTCGAGGTGCTGGGCAAGCTGGGCACTCCCTTCCTCTATCAGACCGGTAACCAGCTCGGTGCAGTCCGCACGCGCAACAGTCAGGACAATTACTTCGAGGACAGCCTCAATGCGGAGGAAATCGAGAAATACGTCGATAAGATGCTGGCGTGCACCTCGTGCGTGGTGGCTTGCCGCCACCGCAACACCCTCGGCGGGGAAGGGCCGGAGTATTCCACAATCGGGCTGCTGGGCGCCAATCTGGGCATTGCGCCCACCGATCAGGTCATCACCCTCAACAATCTGGTCAACGACCTTGGCCTGGACGCCTCCTCAACCGGAACGATAATCGGCTGGGCGATGGAACTTTATCAGCGCGGGATTATCGGCGATGACCTGACCGAGGGCCGGCTGGATTGGGGCGATTATGAGCGCGTGCACGAATTGATACTGGATGTTGCGCACCGGCGCGGCTTTGGCGCGCTGCTGGCCGAGAGCACTCAGGCCGGGCGACTTCTCCCGCCCGAGGCACAGGATTACCTGATTGCAATAAAGGACCTGCCGCAATCGGACCCGCACGATGTGCGCTACATCAAGTCATTTGCGCTGGGCATCGCCGTCGCCAGCCGCGGCGCCGATCACCTGCGCAACCGACCCACGCTGGATATCCTGCGGCTTCCCGACGAGTTACGCCGGAAGATATTCGGTGTGGAGACAAACCCCGACCCCACCGCCTACGATGGTAAAGCTGAAATGGTGGCCTGGCACGATGACATCTACGCGGTTTCTGATTGCCTCGGCATCTGCCGTTTTGTCACCCACGGTTTCAATAGCCCGCACCTGCTGGGCTATGAGCATTTCGGCGAGGCGGTGCGCGCCGGTACCGGCATGGATTTTGCCACGGAGGAGTTCCGCGCGGTCGGCGCGCGCGTCATCGATTTGGAGCGGCTGCTCAATCAGGAGTTTGGCCGCACGCGCGCAGATGATACCCTCCCGAAGCGTTACTTTGATGAGCCCATGCCGGGGCGGGTGAGCAAAGGTCACCGCATCGAGCGCGATAAATTCGAAACCATGCTGGATGAGTATTACGCGGCGCGGGGCTGGGATGGCGAGGGGCGTCTCTCGGAGCGGCGGCGGCAAGAACTGGAAATGTTGCTGCAGCAGGCCGGCGACGGTCTGCGCTCAGATTGAATTTTTTCCGGAGCGGCCGTGGCTAATCCGAGTGGGGCAGTGGCACCTTGTCGCGGTGGCCGAAAGCGACCGAGTTGTCTATGAAGTAGACGTGCGTCGGGGTCAGCGCGTACCAGGCCATGCGCTGAAAGGCGCGCGCCAGTTCGGCTGGCGCAGCGGCGAGATCTTCTAGCAGTGGGAATTTGGCCGCGAATCGGGCGCTGGCTGTGGCGCTTTCGGTGCGCGAAAGCATGACGGCAGCGCCATCAAGCTGCACGCCCTTTATCTCTCGCCAGTCATGGTAGTCCTCTTGGACCGTGGCCGCCACCTGCGGATTTGCGGCAATGTTGGCAGCATGGCGTGTAGTCGGCGCGGAGAGAAAGTTCAGCGTGAAACCCTCGTTCACGTAAAAAACGGCTGCGGCCCAGGGCCCATCCTCCCCTGCAGTGGCGAGAGTCATTACGTTATGCCCGCGCAGGTAGGCGAGGGATTTTTCGGTAACCGGGGCGCTCATGCGATTGCGAGGATCTCCGGGAGGTGCGAGAGGTTGGCGATTATGCGCGTCGGCCCCTCCGCCGAGAGCAAGGCCGAATCCCCTGCGCCCGAAAGGACCGCCACGCTGGCCATTCCCGCCGCGCGGCTGGCCTGAATGTCGAGCGGAGCATCACCGACATATACCGCCGCCTCTGGCGCTACTCCGAGTGCAGCCGCGCAGCGCAACAATCCCTCCGGGTCGGGCTTGCGCCGCTTCACGTCCTTTCCCGCGATAATCTCGCCGAAGCGGCGCAGCAAATTGGCCTGACGCAGCGGCTGGAAAGAGCCGTTCGTTGATGCGGTCACGATGCCGAGGCGCAGGCCGCGAGCGCACAATTCTCGCAGGCTCTCTCCTACGCCGGGGAAGATGCGCCCGTGTTCGCGCAGCACGTCCGGCCACATCCGTTCGGCGTCGGCGCGCATCGTGGCAATCAACGCTTCGCGGCGCGGCGCTTCCGGCGGGAGCAGCATTTCCCAAAAGACCTGCTGCGTGGTGAGGGCATCGCGGATGGCAGTGGGGGGCACGGCGATGCCGTGGGGTGCAGCCGCGCGGGAGGCCACCATGTGAAAGGCCGGCATCGAATCCACAAGCGTGCCGTCCACATCGAATATCACGGCGCGGGCGGCCAGTGGAGCGCTTATTTCGAGGGTGAGCATGTCGCCATCCTGCAATGAGAGCCGCTCGCGGAGCGGAAGGGCGGCGATGATTTCAATTTGTTCCGCCGGGTATTGCGGTACATCCGGGTAGACAATCGCGCCCGGAAATCGGTCGGCGATGCGCACCGGATAGCAGCGCGCGGAGCACCAATCGGGCTGCGGAGGGGTGATTGTCTGCCCGGGAGATGCCAGCAGCCGCGCCCAGTGCGATTGCGCCTCGGGCGTCTCCAGCGTCAAGTTGAGAGTGCCCGAGTGCGGCTCAATACCCATCTGTGCAATGAATTGCTCCCGCGCCCACTCGAGCTGCGTGAAACTTGCGCCTTCGCCGCTGCCGCTGCAGATGCGACCTTGAATAATCGTGCTGTTGTCACGCATGGCAACGGCATTATAGGCGGGTTTGGTACAGAGGGAAATGCGTCGTGTGCCGTGCCTCTTCGCGGCCCCCGCGTACGTGCCGAGATGGCCGCCGGCGGGCCCGCCGGGGATGGGCTA
>CAJWGI010000041.1 GCA_913031335.1 uncultured Anaerolineales bacterium
GAAGAATATCTGATGGGCGGCTGCTCGATCGACCGCCACGGCAGCGCCCTCACCGCCAAAACCCTGGCAGCCTGTAAGGCTGCTGACGCGGTGCTGCTCGGCGCAGTCGGCGGCCCTAAATGGGATGACCCGGCCGCAAAAGTGCGCCCCGAAATGGGTCTGCTCGCGCTGCGCAAGGAGCTGCGTCTCTACGCAAACCTGCGCCCGGTGCGACCGCACCCCGACCTACTGCAGGCATCCCCGCTCAAAACCGAGCTGCTCGCCGGTGTGGACGTGCTCGTGGTGCGCGAACTCACCGGCGGGATTTACTTTGGCGAGCCGCGCGGACGCGAAAGCGACGCAGATGGTCGCACGCGCGCGGTGGATTCGATGGTGTACTGGGATTACGAGGTCGAGCGCGTGGTGGAACTGGCCTGCACACTGGCAGCCGGACGCCGCCGCAAGGTGACATCGGTGGACAAGGCAAACGTGCTCGAAACATCCCGTCTGTGGCGGCAGATCGCGGGCCAGGTAGCAGCCGCCCACCCACGCATAGAGTTTGACCACCAACTTGTGGACGCCGCCGCCATGCGTCTGGTGACCCAACCGGCGTCATTCGATGTGCTCGTCACCGGCAATATGTTCGGCGACATCCTCACCGACGAGGCCTCGGTGTTGACCGGCTCGATGGGCAACCTGCCTTCCGCCTCGCTCGGTGATGGCGGCCCCGGTTTGTACGAGCCGATTCACGGCTCCGCACCCGATATCGCCGGGGAGGGCATCGCCAACCCCATCGGCGCGATTCTCTCGGCCGCAATGCTACTGCGGCACTCATTGCAGCTGGAAACTGAAGCCGCAGCCGTTGAAGCAGCAGTAATGCGCGCGCTTAACGACGGATGCCGGACAATCGACCTGCAGCGCGAAAACGCGCTCTCCACGCAGCAGATGACGGCGGAAATCCTCGCCCGGCTGGGAGACAACAAGGAGTGAAAGTAGCCTTCCAGGGCGAGCGCGGCGCATATTCGGAGGCGGCGGCAATCGCCTTTTTTGGTGACGGGATCGAGCCCGTCACCTGCCCCACCTTCGACGCCGTTTTTGACGCAGTCGATTGCGGTGAGTGCGAACGTGGCATCGTGCCGGTGGAGAATTCGCTCGCCGGAAGCATCCACCGCAACTATGACCTACTGCAGCGCCACACACTCTCAATCGTGGGCGAGCACATCTTCCGCGTGCGCCACTGTTTGATTGCGCACCCCGGCGCGACGCTGACCGGCATCCGCAAAATCATCTCCCACCCGCAGGCGCTGGCGCAATGCGAGGGTTATGTCGACCGGCTCGGCCTCGAGCGCGAGCCCTGGTACGACACGGCCGGGGCGGTGAAATCGCTACTGGAGGAGGCACGCCACGACCACGCCGCCATCGCCTCGCGCCGGGCAGCGGAAGTGTACGAGATGCAAATCCTTGCCTCCGGAATCGAAGACGTGGCCGCGAATTACACCCGTTTTCTGGCACTGGCGCGTGAGCCGCAGGCGCCGATGGGCGCATCCGCAAAGACCTCTATCGCCTTCACGTTGCCACAGGGTGGCACCACGCCCGGGTCGCTCTTCCGCGCAATCGGCGTGTTCGCCATGCGCGACATCAATCTGACCAAGATCGAATCGCGCCCCACCCCGGCGGAGACTTTCAATTACATTTTCTATCTGGATTTTGAAGGCAGTCAGGATGAACCGCGCTGTGCCCGCGCGCTGGACCACTTGCGCGAGATGGCCCCGGACGTGCGCGTGTTCGGGTCGTATCAGGCCGACGACACCCTCTAGCAAATCACGTTAAAGCTGCTCGAGTTCCTTCCTCACCGTCGCGTACAGGCTCTCCGCCCGAAGTTGCTGCAGGGTCAGGCAGGGCGCGCCGAGATGCGCCGCCAGTTCGCGCGCAAGACCCTGGTCAAACGCGGCGTGTTCCATGTTGATGACCACGCTGCGAATACCCTCCTGCTGAAAACGCTCGGCGGCGCGGTGAGATTCTTCCTTCGGCGAAAGGTTGGTCATGGAGACGTTGCCGGCGCCATCGGTGAGCACAATCATCAGCGGCATCACATCCGGATGCAGCCGCTGCTGCTGCCGGATAACGCGGTGCGCCAGCGTCAGCCCCGCCGAAAGGGGCGTCTTTCCGCCAACGGGAATGTCGGCGAGCGCCCAGCGCGCCAGCTGCACCGAGCTGGTCGGCGACAGCACCACGGCGGCGTCGTTCTTCTGGAAGATGATTAACCCCACCCGGTCCCGGCGCTGATACGCATCAGTCAGCAGCGAGACAATCGCCCCTTTTGTGGCACTCATGCGTTCCGCCACGGCCATAGACCAGGAGGCATCCACCACGAACAGCACCAGATTTGCAGACTTGCGCACGCGGATTTTACGCTGCATATCTTCCGCGCGGACAGCAAAAGCCACCTGCTCGCGCTGTTCGGCACGGTTATTCTGATGCGGGGCCGCCGCGCGCAGGGTGGCATCAAAGGCGATGTCGTTTGCCTTGCCCTCGGCGGGGCGCGCCTGCACATAGCGGCCGCGTTTGCGTTCGGTGCGCGTGCTGCTGCGCCTGCCGCTGTGCTTGCGAGTCAACTTGTCGAGTGGGGTGTCGAGAGAGCGCGCTTCGAATTCCGCGCCCACGTCGTCCTTGCGGCCGCCCTCCCACCAGTGAGCGTCGCTGGAGGTTGGCGGGATGTGCTGCACGGCCGGCTCCGCGCGGGCAGCATCAGGCTCTTCCTGCGCGGGCGGCGGCGCATTTACGTCCTCTTTTTTTTTTCCGGTTCGCGGGTCTCGCGTTCTTCCGGCTGTCGCTCCGCGGAGGCCGCGCCCTGCACATCCGAGCGCGCCTGCTCCAAGCGGCTCTCCAGCTCTTCGAACTCGAGGCCGGTAGAATCAAAGGGGCCTTTTCTAATCCGATGGGGCAGCGCCAGCTGCGCGGCCAGCAGGATGTCACGGTCGCTGATTGCCGTCCGTGCCCGCAGCGCGGCATGCGCCCGCGCAGCCCGCAAGATAACCAGGTCGGCACGGTGGCCGTCCACGCGCAGGCTGGTGGTCAGCACGGCAATGGTCTCGAGGTCAGGCCGCGAGTACGTCACCGCGTCCACAATCGCGCGCGCGCGCGTGATTTCAGTCGAAATTGCGCGCACCTCGGGCAACCATTTCTCGCCGAAGCCAGTCGAATCAGATTCGAATTCCAGGATGCGCTCCATGATGGCAACCCGGTCGGCGGAATCGCCCAGACCGCGGATATCCACCGCCAGCGCGAAACGGTCGAGCAATTGCGGGCGCAGGTCGCCCTCCTCCGGGTTCATCGTGCCAACCAGGATAAAGCGCGCAGGATGGTTGAAAGAAATGCCCTCGCGCTCCACCACGTTGACACCCATCGCCGCCGAATCCAGCAGCAGGTCCACCACGTGGTCGTCCAGAAGATTCACTTCGTCGATGTAAAGAAGGCCCCGGTTGGCCGCGGCAAGCACTCCGGGCTCAAAGTGGCGCTCGCCGCGCTGGATGGCCTGCTCGATATCGAGCGTACCCACCACGCGGTCCTCGGTGGCGCTTACCGGCAAGTCTATAAACGAGGTGGGGCGCATAATCCCGGGCAAAGGTCCGTTGGCGGAGGCGTTTTCACAGCATTCGGTGCACCACTGCGTCGGTTGCCGCGGGTCGCAGCCGAAGCGACAGTCCGCCACCACTTCCACATCCGGCAGCAGCGCCGCCAGCGCGCGCGCGGCGGTGGATTTTGCCGTGCCGCGCTCCCCGCGTATGAGCACGCCCCCAATGCGCGGATTGACCGCATTGAGCAGGAGCGCCCGCTTCATGCGCTCCTGACCGACAATGGCTGCAAACGGATAAATATCGGGCATCAGAGTTCCTCAGAGGCTGATTATACCGTGAAGTGAGCCCAAGTTGCCAATCGCCGAAATTAGCCCTATAATGACACAGCAATTCTGTACAGGACAGAACGGAAACTAAATGGAAGCGGACACTTCCCCGAGCCCCGACAGCCGCGCCGCAGAGCAAACACAGTCCATGGGCAGGCTGCTAGCCGGTGAGCAACTGGAGAGCATGCTGCCCCGCCGCGGAGAACTGCGCGAGGGCACCATCGCGCGCGTCTCGCCCAATGAGATTCTGGTGGATATTGGGGCCAAAAGCGAAGGCATTATCGCCGAACATGAACTCAACCGCATGAGCGCTGAGGCGCGGGAGCAGCTGCAGGTGGGCGCACCGGTCACCCTCTACGTGGTTCGCGGCGCGAGTCAAGAGGGCCCCATCGTTCTCTCGATGCAGAAGGCAGAAGAGATGCAGCAGTGGCAGCAGGTCGAGGAACAGAGGGAGGCGCGTAGCCTGCTCACCGGGCCGATTCTGGAATTTAACCGCGGCGGAGTGGTGGTGGCGGTAGGTCAGTTGCGTGGATTTCTGCCGGCCTCGCTGATGAGCCTCGAACGTCGGCAGCGGAACACGGGCGCCACTCCCGCCGAGCGATGGCAAGACATGGTCGGCGAGGAGTTGACGTTCAAAATCAAAGAGGTGGACGCGCAGCGAGATCGTCTCATTCTCTCCGAGCGCGCAGCCGAAAAGGAGGCGCGCTCGGCGCAGCGCGTAGAGTTTCTCGCCCGCATCGAGCCGGGCCAAATCCACTCTGGTCGCGTGGTCTCGCTGACGAAATTCGGTGCGTTTGTTGATATTGGCGGTATCGACGGACTGGTGCACGTTTCGCAAATCTCGTGGACGCACATTGACCATCCCCGCGAGGCGCTCAAGGTCGGGCAAGAAATTGACGTGCAGGTGCTAAGCGTAGACCTTGAGCGACAGCGCGTCGCGCTTTCCTTAAAGGCGCTGCAGCAAGACCCCTGGGCAACCCTGAACGACAGCCACAAAAAGGGTCAGCTGGTGCGCGCCACCATCACGCGGCTGACAAAATTCGGCGCGTTTGCCGCGCTGAAAGATAGAGAGCACATCGAAGGGCTGGTGCACATTTCCGAACTGGCGGACAGCGGGGTGACGCACCCCAAAGAAGTCGTCCAGGAAAACGACGAGGTCACGCTCCGCATCATGAAAATCGACGCTGAGCGCCACCGCCTGGGCCTCAGTCTGAAAGAAGTGGTCTCGCCCCGTTTTGCCGAACTTGATTATGCGTTTTACGTCGCCGCCGAGGAGAAGACCGAGCCTGACACAGAGGCGGCTGCAGAAGAACCGGCTGCAGCTCCCGCCCCGCCCGAGGGCTCAGAGGACAGCGCCGCCGTGATTGCGGAGAATACTGCCGAGGCGGGCCAGCCTTTGGCCGAGACGATAGAATCAGTTGAAGCGGCGGAAGCAGCCGAGGGCCTCGACGCGCAGCAACCAACGCAAATCGCTGCGGATGAAACGGAGTGACGCACTGGTAGACTTAGCGCGCAGCAGCGCGAAAAAAGGACGCTACCCAAAGATGCACATTCCGCGCGCCGATTATTTGGTAAAATACGAACAGGAAAGTTTTTAGAGGCTTACTGTGTCCACAAACATGCAACGCTTCACTCAACGGGCGCGCCGCGCGCTCCGCACGGCTCAGGCTGAAGCCGAACGCCTGCAGCAGCCATTAATCTGCCCGGAGCACGTGTTGCTCGGCTTGATGATGGATGACGGCGGGGTTGCCTACCGAGTGTTGAACGACCTGGGCCTGGACACCGAACGGATGAGAAAAATAGCTGCCCGGCTGGCAGCAGCCCGCAAACAGAGCGAGGAAGCGGGAGGGCAGCGCCTCTCCCCGGCCACGGAGCGCACGCTCGAAGGGGCAGTCACCGAGGCGCGAAGGCTGGGCCACCACCACATTGGCACCGAACACCTCTTGCTGAGCCTTTTGCGTGATAAGGACGGCATCGCCCTTCAGGTTCTCAAGAAACTGGGCATCTCCGCGGAGCAAATCCGCCGACACACCGGCCGCATTTTGAAGGAGAACCCGCCCACCATCGAGAAGGAAAGGACCGGCGCCCACGGGCGCAGAACCAGAAAAAGAGTCGAGAAGAAAAAGAAAACCCCGCTCTCAGATCAGCTCGCCACCGACCTGACCGCGCTGGCGGAGAAAGATGGGCTCGATCCGGTCATCGGCCGAAAGACCGAGGTGGAGCGAGTAATCCAGATTCTTGCCCGCCGCACCAAAAACAATCCGGCTCTAATCGGTGAGCCCGGCGTCGGAAAGACAGCCATCGTGGAAGGGCTGGCGCAGCGCATCATCACCGGAGACGTGCCTGAGCTGCTCTTCGGAAAACGGGTACTACAGCTGGATGTCGGTTCGATTGTGGCCGGAACCATGTACCGGGGTCAGTTCGAAGAGCGCATGAAACGCATCATCGCGGAGATAAAACAATCCGGTGCCATACTTTTCATCGACGAGGCGCATATGCTCGTGGGCGCGGGCGCGGCCGGCTCATCTGTGGACGCGGCCAACATTCTCAAACCCGCCCTTTCGCGCGGGGAACTGCAGGTCATCGGAGCGACCACGCTGGAGGAATACCGCAAACACATTGAGAGTGATGCGGCCCTAGAGCGCCGCTTCCAGCCCGTGCACGTCGAGGAGCCCACCATCGATGAAACCATTGCCATTCTGCACGGCATCAAAGAGCGTTACGAGCAGCACCACCGGCTGACCATCACCGATGAGGCTATAGACGCAGCCGCGCACCTTTCCGTGCGCTACGTCCCCGACCGTTTTCTGCCGGATAAGGCCATCGATCTTGTTGACGAATCCGCCTCGCGCGTGCGCATGTACAAAAGCCCGGAAGCGCTGCAACTGAAGGAAATGGTCACCAACCTGAAATCGGTGCGCGAACACCACGCGCTGGCTATCGAGGAAGCGCGCCAGTCCGACGCTGACAAACTGCTGCAGCGTGAAGAAGAAATGGAAGTGAAACTGGAGAAGCTGCGCGCAGGCTGGGACCGCGCTGCTGGCCCGCGCGTCAGCGAAGAAGACGTCGCCGAAGTGGTCTCGATGTGGACCAAGATTCCGGTGACGCAAATCACCGAGGCCGAGACCGAACGGCTGCTGCGCATGGAGGCCGCGCTGCACAAACGCATCGTCGGGCAGGATGACGCCATTGAATCAATATCGCGCGCCATCCGGCGAGCGCGCGCCGGCCTGAAAGACCCGCACCGGCCGATCGGCTCATTCGTTTTCCTCGGCCCGACCGGCGTGGGCAAGACCGAGTTGACCAAAGCGCTGGCGGAATTCATTTTCGGCAGCGAGGAAGCGCTCATCCAGCTGGACATGTCCGAATTCATGGAGCGGCACACCGTCAGCCGACTCATTGGTTCCCCGCCCGGATACGTGGGCTACGAGGATGCAGGCCAGCTGACCGAGGCCATTCGTCGGCGACCGTACTCAATTGTGGTCTTCGATGAGGTAGAGAAAGCGCACCCAGAGGCTCACAACATCCTGCTGCAAATCATGGAGGAGGGCCACCTCTCCGACGCAAAAGGGAAAAAGGTCGATTTCCGCAACGCGCTCATCGTGATGACCTCGAACGTCGGTGCAGAATTAATCCGCAAACAGACCGACTTCGGATTCCAGGGTGCGCGCGAGCTGGAGGCTAAAGCTGACCAGGATTACACTGAGATGCGCAAGAAACTGACCGACGCCCTACGTGAAATCTTTCGGCCGGAGTTTCTCAATCGCGTTGACGAGACCATCGTCTTCAGGTCGCTCTCCAAAGAGGAGATTAGCGAGATTGTTGATCTTGAACTGGAGAAGGTGGAGCATCGCCTCGCGGCGCGAAATCTGCAGTTCGAAGTGGCCGCGGCCGCGCGCGAATTCCTCGCGGACGAAGGCTATGATCCGGAATACGGCGCACGCCCGTTGCGCCGCGTCATTCAGCGGCGGGTGGAAGATGCGCTCTCCGACATGCTGCTGGCCTCGCCGGTAGCCGCCGGGATCGTGACCATCGACCTGGACGACTCCGAGGCGATCACCGTCGACATCGAGGAAAAAGCGCTTCCGAAGAAAAAGGCGACCAACTCAGCCCTGGACAAAGTGCCTGACGCTGAGACGGTCGCGGCCGAAACGGTTTCCTGAGCTACGCCTGATCTGAGAAAGCTCTCCACGCGCCTTGGAGGGCTTTCTTTTTTTTTGGATGGTTACGAACATTTGTGCTGCAAAGGATTCTGGATTATAATCCAGCGCACGTCTCGACAACGGCGGAAAGGCATGGCCAAAACCAAAACCCAGTACATCTGTCGGCAATGCAGCCGGGTGGTGGCACGCTCAATGGGGAAGTGTCCACAATGCGGCGAGTGGAACAGCATGGCGGCCGAGATTGTGACCGCCAAAAGCGCCGCTTCCAGGACGCCAGTTTCCGGCTCGACTGCAAGCAGGCCTCGCCAGCTGCAGCAGATTGAATCACCCACCACCGAGCGGCTTCCGCTGCCCATCACTGAATTCGCGCGTGTGCTCGGCGGCGGAGTGGTGCCCGGTTCTGTGGTGCTCATCGGCGGAGACCCTGGCATCGGAAAGAGCACCTTGATGCTGCAATTGGCCGCCGAGATGG
>CAJWGI010000042.1 GCA_913031335.1 uncultured Anaerolineales bacterium
GTTGATGGGGACGGCAGTGTCAAACCGGCCGGTCCGTCAGGGGGAAAACGTCAACCTGAGGGCGTGTTGGCGCTCTAACGCTGAGATGACCACAGATTACGTTTTTTACGTTCACTTGCTCGACCATAGGTTAAACTCCCTGGGCCAACGAGACACTTACACGGGACTCGGTACTTTTCCCACCTCCTATTGGCAACCCGGCAACATGTTCTGTGACACCTACCTTGTACCAGTCTCCAAAGAACTTTCACGGCCGGTGGTGGTTGACGTCACAACAGGTTTCTACGATTATGACACCAGACAGCAGCTGCCCGCCCGCACACTCGACGGCATCCCATCGCGACGCGTGGTCGTGGGAAGAGTCAAACTGATGCCCACATCACCCGCGCCGGTTGCTGAGCAGCAATACCGCACCGAGGCTCGCTTTCAGAAGAGCATCGTGCTGACCGGTTATGGCTGGTCCGCGCTAAGAGCGCGCCCCGGCGAGACTGTTTCCGCAACGGTGGCCTGGGAAGCGTCCGGGCCGCTGGATATATCCTATACCATCTTTGCCCATCTTCTGGATTCGGACGGACAAATGATTGCCCAGGATGACGGACCTCCTCAGGATGGGAATTACCCCACCACATTCTGGGGCGCGAAGGAGATCATTCTAGATGAACACGAATTCACGATCCCCGAAGGAACAGTCCCTGGACCAACCCTGCTGCTGATTGGGTTTTACCATCTGGAAGGCAACCGGCGGCTGCCTCGGGAAGTGGACGCAGATCTGCCTGACGCCGCCACAATAACCGGCCCGATTGTGGTGGACTGATGCTGCTCTTCGCTGTTCACCTCGCAGGCGGAGTACTCTGAAAGCGGGCGACAAGGAAAGGTGCGTTCCGCGAAACACAGCAAATGAATTACTTCAATCAACATTCGTTTACGCTGAGCGCCATCATTGTTTACGCCGTTGTCGCCGTCACACTTTTGCGAGACGGCGTCCGATTTTTTGATGTGGTCGCACTCGTTGTTATGGCCAGCGCCTTTGGTCTTTCATGGCTGTTGCTTCGCCCGGGCCCGAGTACATTGACGAAAATGGATGCTGTCGAGGCAGGGCTGGCTGCCGGGAAGCCAACACTACTGGAGTTTCAATCGGAGTATTGACTGGCTTGTATTGCGATCCGGCCTGTCGTGAACAGGTTAGAAACAGAACTAGGAGGAAGACTGCAGATAATCCGGTTAAATGTTCATGACCCGGTAGGGCGCCAACTAGGTGATCGTTTCGATTTTAGCTTCACCCCGACATTCATCTTCTTCGATGCCAACGGGATTGAGAAATGGCGCTCCCTCGGCACCCTCGATGCGGATCGCGTACGCAGCAGTGTAACAACCCAGTAGGCGGCACAGCCGCGGATTAGTTCTGGTTTTCACCGTGCTGCTCACGGCTTCTGGAGCCTGCGTCGGTTGTATAAGGTTATCCGTCCGGGGTCATGTCGGCGCCGCAGCAGGCGGGCGATTTGATCTTCCCGCAGCCGTTGGGGCACTCTGAGATGCCGACCGTGCTGCCATCTTCGAGCGCGAGCGACCCGTGCTCAAGTTCCGCGCCGCATTTTCCGCAGCGCATGTTTTCAACTTCCATTCCACAGTCGGAACATGTGTATTTCGTCAACCTCTTTCTCCTTTTACTTTCAGTCCGTGCCACCATTCATTCTATGGCGTTTTGCCAGCCGTAACAATTTCGGCCGGAGCGAGGCAGGAACGCAGACACTCAGATTAGCCGCCGGCCCCCGGGCGAAAATATCGCTGGACGAACAAATCTCCATTTGGCAAGCAGAAACAACATCGAAGTCCAGATCACTCCCAAGCCATATTTCATCGACCGCCAGACATTAATTGATGATGAGCGTGGTTCGTAGCGTGTCGGACAGGTTACCTCGCCAATGCGAAAACCGAAATATATCGCCTGCCCCAGAATCTGATTGTCGAAGAGAAAATCGTCCGAGTTTTCTGCCAGCGGCAACTCAGCAAGCACCCGGCGCGAAAATGCCCGGTATCCGGTGTGGAATTCGGACAATTTCTCTCGCAGTAACACGTTCTGGAAGAAGGTGAGCAGCCGATTCGCCACGTATCGGTATAACGGCATGCCGCCCCGGCGAGCGCCTTTGCCGAGTATGCGGGATCCGAGGACAATGTCGTACAATCCGGAATCTATTAACGCCACCATCGCCGGCAGCAATTTCGGCGTGTACTGATAATCCGGATGTAACATAACTACGATGTCTGCGTTGGCGGTAAGAGCCGCACGGTAGCACGTTTTCTGGTTGCCGCCATAACCCATGTTGCGCGCATGTCGCACCGTCACAAGCCCCATGCCTTCCGCCAGAGCCACTGTGCCGTCCTGACTGGCGTCATCGACCAGAATAACTTCATCCACCACAGAGTTGTCAATCTCGCTGACGGTATCAGCCAAGGTGTTCGCCGCGTTATACGCCGGCAGCACCACGACCACCCGCGAGCGACGCTGATTTACGTCAAGAGTCATCCTTTCTCCTCCCCTCAACGAGTCTCGGTGCCGCCCGCTCGCGTGCTTCCAGCAACCGCGAAAACAACAATCTCGTCATCCTCATAGAATGATTCGCCGACCTGCTCTGCAAACACATCGATACAGCGCGTGATTGTGTCCGCCTGCTGCCCGGAAGAGGGAGAGCGGCTGTGGAACACAACGTAATCACCCTCGCGCGCGCCCGCTTGCAGCACCCGCTCAAGGTGAACGAAATTGCGGAACTTCATTCCCGTAGCTTCCAGAGGATACTCGCCTGTAAAACCGTGCCAGTCACTCCCGCACAGCGCGCCGAGAAAGCCAATACGCACGCGCTGCCTGTGCACCTTTTGATAGAAGTTCAAGCGGATGTGGTGCCATGCGAGGTCCCATGGCGCCTCAATTATGGTCAGGCTTGCGGGGGGCTGTTCGCCTAACATCCAATAGAATTCCGGGATGCGTTCCGGCTGCAGGAAGCGGTATGGATTGGCTTCCAAGCGGTAGTCAGACTGAAAGAGCATGTGCCCGGTGAACTGATTCGGATAATATGCCTGCGCCCGAAGAGGCCCCGCCAGCAACAGGACCGGAACCAGCATCCCGGCCGCAACGTAACGCCCGCTGGAGGAAGCCCATCTGGATACCCCGTGGCCGAGACCGCACGCCACCAGCATCAAGAACACCGGCACCACCGGCAGACCGTACCGCGCCAATACTATCGCCTCGTCCAGCCCAACTCCGCGCGATAAGGCCACTATCGCCAGTAGCCCAGCTGCACAAAAAAGACAGTATTGCAACCAGAGCCGCTGCCGGTGCCACAAACACCCCACCCCCACGGCGCCCAGCACAAATAGAACCGCAATCAGAAAGTGGTTCCCACTTCCGGCCCACAGGCGAACCGCGCCAATGAGTGCATGCCATCTGAGCGATTGCATTCCGCTCTTCGCCAGAAAATTGGCGTGGTCAACGTAGAGCGGGGGGCCGATGACAATCGTGAGCAGGAAGAGCGCCCACAACCCAAGCGCAGTGAGCCGCCGCACAGGCCGCGCGTCGCCGCCGACCGCGCTGCGCAGAGCAAGTAGCCCGAAAAACGCCACGGGCATAAAAGTGAAAAGCAACGAGGCGACATGCAGGTATGCGCCTGTCACAGTGGAGGAAAGGTAAACAGCGGCCCAGCGGGGCCCGGGCTCGTGCCACCAGCGAAAGCACGCTGCTAGCGCCACGGAGGCTAGCAGCACCGTCAGCGCATAAGGGCGCGCGGTGCGGCTGAAATACACCAGCAGCGGGGAAACCGAGAGCAGCACGACGAAGAAAAGATACGCATTGCGACCTATATACCTGCGCCACAATCGCGGCACCACCAGCGGCATGGAGATGCCGGTCAGAAAAGCGGGCAGCCTCATTCCCACTTCGTTCAAGCCAACGGTATCGGAAAGCGCCTTGTAAAACATCGTCAGCGGTATGCTGTAATCAGCATAGCCGAAGTGGGTGACAATGTGACTGTAATCGACTATCAGCAACCTGTAAAGTGCGTGCCATTCATCGTCGGCGATGATCTCGCCAGCCAGCTGGTATGCCCGTATCCCAACACCGAGCAGCACTACAGCCAATACAAAGTAGCCTTCAAACCGCCCTTTTCGCGCGGTCGTACTCATTTAGTGTCGGCGGCGCCAATGGATAGAAAGTGGCCGCCTATTCGAAAAACAACCACCCGAAACCACCGCGAAACGGGCAAACTAACGCGGCACAAACATGGCTCCAGTCCCGATAGGGTGCAGCCCCTGCGGCCAGATGGTGTCCGAATCATACAGCGCCATACGAAGGTCTACTTCGGTCAGGTTTGCGCCACGCAAATTGGCGCCTCGCAAGTCGGTCCAGCGCAAATAAGCCCGGTGCAGATTAGCGCCGCTCAGATCGGCACCGCTCAGGTCCACGCCGAAAAGATTCGCGCCACTCAAATCAGACCCGTTAAGATTGGCCTGCCTGCACTCGCTGTGAGGTTGAATGATGCATCCGCCCGTGACCCTCGGCATGCATCCAGCGAGGAAAATGCTTCCAATTCCGAAGAGACAGGTAATACGGCGCATCACTCAATGCCATATAATAGCAGCGCCATGCCAGCTAGCACACCTGTCAATCCAGAACCTGACCGCCGCCGCGTGGCGCTTTTCTGCGTAGGCATTGGCCTTGCGGGATTGGCGTACCTTTATTTTCGTCTGAATGTGATTTACTCGGCTAGATATCCGCTCGTCACCTGGCATCACCGCCCGGCCTGGGTGGAGGTTCTCTATGCAATACGCTGGCCTATGCGCATCGTCGCGGCAAGCGCACTGCTGCTGCTCGCATGGCTCGAATACTGTGGCAAGTTCCTTTCCATCGCCCTACAGCGGGTGCTGCAGCAGCGCCGATTAACCACCCTGACCGTACTGCTCCTCGGTGCAGTCTCGGGAAGCTATTACTTGCAGCCCGGCTCTACCACAGCGACCGCTGACGGAAGAAACTACCTAGCCTGGGCAGCCTTGCTGCGAGATTATCTGCGCTCGGCGCAAGTGCCTTTGTGGACAAACGTGGCCGCTCTGGGCATCCCCTTTGGGCAGTTCTACAACTGGCTGTCATACGCTCCTGCAGCCCTCGTAGGATTTCTCGTTCCGGACATGCTGGTGGCGACCAGGTTGGCGCTCTACGCACTGCACGGGCTGGCAGTGTGGGGCACATACCTCTACATCGAAATACTGACTGGTTCGCGTGCGGCCGGGTTGACCTCCGCGTTTGCGCACGGATTTGCTTTTTACCTTTATCACAAATTGGTATTGGTGGGCCTACTGCCGGTGGCACTGCCTGTTTTCCTGTTACCCTGGCAGTTCTATTATGCTGAGTGTATTGTGCGGCAAGAACGTTTCCGCCGCGCATGGGCGCTTGCCGCATTGACGACCGCACTGAGTATCGCCGGGCACCTCGCCTATGGATTGGCGGCTGCCGGGCTACTCTTCTTTAACCTGTTAGTGCGCGGACTTTTCCCTACGGGAATCAAGAGCGCATTCAGGCTCATCCGAATGCTACTGTTTGCCCTGGCAGTGCCCGTTACAGGCATACTGGCTGCGGGCCTGTTCGTGGTCCCGCCTCTGACGGAGGCCAACAGCCCCATAGTTGGATTCATTCAACGCCAGGGCTTCGCGCTAGATTTAGTCCGCCTGAATCAGGTGTTCACGTTCGCGGGCAGCTACCTCACCCCTTCTATGTGGGGAGGCTACGTTGGCATAAGTGTCAGTATATTGGCCGCCATCGGCGCTGCCCTGAGCATATACCGCCGGCGTCATGAGCATTTCGGCCTGATAGCGATGGCTCTGATTGCTCTCTGGCTGGTACTGGGACCCTACTACGTTCCTTTTTTTCAGTCTTTGCACCGCGCGTTGCCATTTGGAAGTGTGGTGTACGGTATGCACACGCCTGGGTATTACATAATCTATCTCGGATTCTCTCTGGCAGCTTTGAGCGGCGTTGCCGTCCCCGGGCTCGCGGGCGAGCACTCAGTCCGCCGGCTGCTAAAGAGCGCACAGCGGCGGTCAGCACGGCATTCCCTCCGCACGGATCCTTATGTTATCCTGTGCGCGCTGGCCATGCTGGCAATGGCGTTCGATTTGGCTCCGCTCACGTTGCTGGTAAACGCCTTCGAGCCCCCCGCGCACGCACGCCAGCAAACCGGACGCGAGCGCGTTATCGCGTGGTTGCAGAGCCACGGAGACTCGGCGCTGCGCGTCTTCGAACCCGACAACCGTTCATTACTTGACATCTATCAACACACCGGTCTGCAGCAAACAGCCGGCATCTGGGATGACCGGGCCCCCTCCGCGGTGTTCGTGGAGGCGATCGCCGGGCAGGAGATGCTCTACCTAGCGAATGTCGGCTACGTCATCACTCGGGATTCGCTCCCTGCCGAACAGCAATCAATCCCCGGCCTGTCGCATCTGCTCATTAACCCGTCACACACCGTGGTGCTGGCAAGCCCGCGAACCGAAGTAGTCGAGCATATATCCGCTGCTCACATTCCTGTCGGAATCGACCAGAGCCGCAATGCAGCGGAGACTATTTACATCACTAAACCAAGCGGTGAGGGAAATCGTCGAACCGGAAAAGCGCCTCTCGAAGCCAAGGCAATCTCTTACAACTGGGGTTTGCAGACCACAGACATTACATACGAATTGACTGACGCTGCATTTGTGCAGGTGAGCCTATCCTATTTCCCACACCAGTCCGTCTTGCTGGATGGTAAAGTGGTGCATGCGGTACCGACAGGGCTCGGGTTAATTGGTTTCTGGAGCGATGCCGGACGACATCAGGTGCAGATTATGCCGCGCCTGAGTCCAGCTCGACTGAGGTGGGGGACGATAAGTATTACTATAACAATAGCCCTGACCCTCGCCGCACTTCTGACCACGCGAAACCGCCGTGTGAAAAGTACACGCAGTTATACTGAGAGAATCACCTGATACGGCAGCGCACAGCCTCACCTCATGGCCTGCTCCAGTTGCTTCTGCGAACAATGCGGGTACAGCAAATTCCCCCTTGACAGAAGTGCCACTGCTGTGTTATTAATAGAACTCTTGTTCTATTTTCCGTTTTCGATTGCTCGATGCGTATTCTCTGTCTGCTGCTCGCGCAGCTTCCTCTTCAGGTTGAAATCCAGCGTGACCCGCGACTGGCCGGGGAACCGCTGGCGCTGCTGCGCCCTTGGGATCAGCGCGTGCTGGCGGCTGCGCACCCGTTGCGCGCAGCCGGCGTCCGACCCGGAGATTCGCGCCGGAGCGTCGAGCAGCGCTGCCCGCTGGCGCGCTTTCTGCCCGCTGCCGAAGTGCGTTATCAGCAGGCGCACCAGCAGCTCGAGAGCGCGTTGAGCGCATTCTGTACCCGCATCGAGAGCGACGGTCCGGGAAAGTTTTTCATCGCCGTGACCACGCTGGCGCGCACCTTTCGCTCCGAGAACGCGCTGGCCATAGCGGTGGCACAACAGGCGCGCTCCGAGACGCAGTTGCCGGTCACAGCCGCCATCGCCGGGGATAAATTCACCGCCGCCCGCGCCGCGCTGCAGGCGCGCCCCGCCCGCATCATCCCGGCTGGGCAGCAGGCCGCTTTTCTGGCTGCCCTGCCACTGACCGCACTCCCCGACCCGCCGCCAGAAATGCTGCGTCGCCTGCATCTATTTGGCATCAGCACTCTGGGTGAATTCGCGCGGTTGCCGCACGCGGCCGTGGTGCGCCAATTTGGCCCGGAACTGGTACACTTCCACGATCTGGCGCGCGGACGTGATACGAGTCCGCTGCAGCCCTACGCACCGCCGCCTGCGATAGTCTGCACCCTAACGCTGCCCGAGCCGCTGGCTGAGTTTCAGACATTACAAAACCGGCTGCAGCAGCTGGCAGCGCGGCTGGCACAGCGCCTAGAGCGAGCCGGGTACCACGCCACCGCGCTGGCGCTGGCGGCGACCGATGAGAGCGGCCGCGCCCACCACCGGGGGGCGGCCCTCAAGCCCCCCTCGGCTGCACGCGCGCGCCTCCAACGCATGGCCGCGCACTTGCTGAATCAATTGAAGCCGCCGACGCCCATCGCCGCGCTGCAACTGACAGCCTATCCGCTGCGCCAGTGGCAGCAGGGCGCGCGCCAGATGAACCTCTTGCAGCAGCGCAGCGAGCGCACGGCGGCGCAGCGCCAGCAGGCTTTACATAGCCTGCAGCAGCGCTTTGGCGATAACGTGGTGCAGAGGGCCAGCGCCATAGACCCGCCCGAGCCGACACCGGTACAGGTGCGCTGCGCGCCCGGTGGCGACCCGGCGGCATTGCGCCTGCGCGAACGCTCACACCCAGTGGAGTACGTACACCAGCACTGGCGCGTGCAGCAGCACTGGTGGGAGCAGCCCACCCAGCGCGATTATTTTCAGGTAAGCATCGCCGATGGGCGCGTGCTCACCCTCTTCCGCGATGGCGAAGGGCTCTGGTTTC
>CAJWGI010000043.1 GCA_913031335.1 uncultured Anaerolineales bacterium
AGCTGCTGCAAGTGACCTCCGTGGAGGTGAACAGCCTGCACCACCAGGCCTGCCGCGAAGTCGCACCCGAAATGAGGCAGGTGGCCATCGCACCCGACGGCATAGTGGAAGCGGCCGAAATCCCCAATCATCCATACGCGGTGGGGGTGCAATGGCACCCGGAGTGGATTCAAGACACCCCCGACCAGCGGGGACTGTTCGCCGGGCTAGTGAACGCCTGCGGCAACGGCCACATCTAGCCGCGTGTCCGCACCGCCACGTACCCCGCGGTGGGCGATAGCCAGAGCAACCAAGCCGCAAACGATGCCCCGGTGGGCGTCTTTGATTCCGGGCTGGGCGGGTTATGCGTGCTGCGCGAGATACGCCGGCGCGCCCCTGCCGAACGCTTGTTGCATCTGGCCGACCACGCGCACTTGCCCTACGGCACGCGCCCGCTGCAGGACGTGCGCACGGTAGGCGTGCTGGCCACCGAGGCCACTTTTTAGGGCAATCTCTTTTCAAGGCTGCTCGAGCGCTTCGTTCGCGACGCCGCCGTGCTAACGCAGACGTGCCCGGGGCTAGTGGAACTGGTGGAGAAAGGCGAGCGCGACTCCGCCCGCGCCAGCGCGTTGCTGCTGCGCTATGTGCAGCCGCTGCTGGAACGCGGCGTGGACACGCTCGTACTCAGCTGCACACACTACTCGTTTCTGAAAAAGCAACTGCAGCATGTGGCCGGCCCTGGCGTCACCATCATCGACCCGGCGCCGGCTATCGCAGAGCAGGTCATACGTGTGCTTTCCGCAAATGGGCTGACCCGCAGCGCACCCGCGGAAACCGCCGCGCCCATCGTGGTCTGCACCACCGACCGCTCACTGAAGGCACGGGTTTCCGCGCAGGCGCAGGCGCTGCTGGATGAGCCGGTACAAGTACGGGCGGTGAAATTAACCTAGCACCAGACCGAGATAGTGAGAGCAACTGATTCCCCAGTAGCAATTTGCCGCGCGAAAAACAGAAATGCGGACTCGCGATTTGCTAACCGGAGCGGGGCCGACTTGCGCGAGGCCGATCTAACCCAGGCCGACCTACGTCTCGCCACGCTCATCGGGGCCATCCTTACAAGTGCGAACCAGAGCATAGCTGTCCTGTGGGGGACTAAATTGTATGACGCCCCGCGCCGCAGCGGTTCTACGCTAGAGGACGTCATGGTCAGCGCAATCGGAGTAGCTCCTGAATTTGAAAGTGGAAGGCAGGAAATTGCGAAGGTTGAGAATGAGTTTGCCGTTTATCGTACTTACGAGTGCGCCGATTGTTATGGCATGCCCAATCTAGGTAAAAAATTGTGCGCTTATGAGGCGGGCGTTGCTGCAGGAGCGTTAGAGGTGAAGTTGGGCAGACCCGTGCGCGTTGTCGAATTCCGCTGCTGTGCAAACGGTGATCCGTTCGAGGAGCTCGAGGTTTATGTACGGGAAGATCAACCGGGAGCTCAAAATTACATGTCTGAGAGAGTCTATCGGATTCTCAGATTTACTTTTCGTTTATTCTAGAGTGGATAGTGTCCGTATTCTTCCACAGCATCAACCATTGCGAGAACATTTTCAGGTGGCACGTCGTCCATGATCGTATGCACGGACGCTATCATTAGTCCCCCTCCAGGCCCGAGGATTTCCATCACACGACGAACCTCCTGACGCACTTCTTCGGTGGTGCCATGCGGCAGTACCTGATGAGTATCAATTCCCCCACAAAAAACTATGTTTCTACCGAACCGTTTCTTCAGTGCGGGCAAATCTGACATTTTCCCAGCAGAAGTTTGAATTGGGTTGAGGATGTCCACTCCAATTTCAATGAAATCGTCAATGATCGGAACCACATCACCGTCAGTGTGAAAGAAGACCTTGGCTTTAGTACGTTCTTTGATGAAACTGATTAAGTCGGCATGGATAGGCTTGAGAATTTCGCGGTACATTTTAGGGGAGACCATCATGCTCTCCTGTGTACCGAGATCATCCCCAATTTTTATTATGTCGACGTTGTCACCTAACTCTCTAAGGAAATGTCCCATCAGCGTCTTGCACAGATTGGAGATCTTTTCCAAGAGGGCTCTGGCAAACTCCGGATTCATGGCCATGTTCAACAGAAACATCTCCATTCCCTGCATGGCATGGGCACGTTCAAAAGGGAATAGCAGCCAGGGCGTTCCGAGAATGGCGTATTCATTTTGGGCAGCCAACTGCTCACCCGTCTCTTTAACGTGAGCAATGCGACTGGGATCGTCCATATCTGGCCAGCCTGTGTAGTGTTCTATGTCCTCAAGAGTTGCAGCGTCGATGATTGGGTGCACACTTGGGTACCAGTAATCTGGTGTTACCTCACTCTGACCACTACCCCAGGAATCGATATAATCACTGTGCGGTTTACGGCATTTGTTGCGTTGTAGGACTGAAGTTGGTTCCAGATCCCTGACGCCACGCACATCGCTATGCAGTCGCCGCATGGTTTTCTCGTCAATTCGCGCCGTGCCGAGTTCAGGCCATTGGTAGATGAAGTCATCAGGAGATTCAACGCCTATGATTTCTTTAACTCCTTTGTAGGGTTTCATCTTGATACCGGTTGCATTACTTGCCCCAATAACAATGGGTACACGATCCGGCTCTTCATGGTTGATGGCTGCCAACACGCGGTCACGCGATGTCATGGACATGGAAGTTATCTAGGTGAATAAAAGAATAAAGTGCAGGTTCCCATCACGCGCCTAAACGCTATAATTCCTTCATTGACGGCGCGCGACAACACATCAGGACCGCCGCGATCAAGTACCATTAGTGCGACAGACGCCGTAAGATTTCCTCCTGCGCTGCCCCTGCCAATCGCAATCTTTAATAGATTAAACTTAAGTTCTTCTGCCTTTTTGGCTACCCCACTCAACCCATTAAAACAATCTTCAACAGCTGCTGAGATTGGGTTTTCAGGTGCAAGTCTGTAATCAACCCCAACTTCCACCGCTCCACCTTCCGAAGCCATGAGAAGGGAGCGTGGGTGTTCAGATTCTAAATCCTCGAAAATAAACCCTCCACCATGGAAATTAACATGTGCAGGTATGGAATTTGGGCGTTTCTTCGGCATATATATGCGTATCAGTAAGTTTTCGTATTATAAGTTACCACTCTGAGGTTGACAAACTGGAACGTATCAAGCGAACGTAGAGAGACAAAGCAACGAACAGGCGATGCTTGCTGACCCGCTGGGGGCGGGTGTATAGTCGAGGCGGACCTAACCAAGTAATAATCTAGAACCTCCACCACCACAAAACGCCAGCACATCGCCCACTACGGGACGGTGTAACAAAACCAAGCCATCCTGCAAAGTCTGGCTGTGTATTCTGTCGGACGTGTCAGCATCAGGGATGGGCGCCGCAGCGCAATTAGCGACTGGCGCACGGTGGGATGTAACGCCGAAAGCGCACATATCCCAAACAGGTGTTTTGGGATAAATTTGGGATAAATTCAAGGGGTGCAGGCGGCTATTTCAGGATGTAATACGTGCCTTTTTTTGCGCCGATTTTGAGCAGCACGCCCTTGCCCACCAGGTCGGCCAGATCCAGGCGCAGTGTCTCCGAGCTGACATCGGGGCACAGCTGCCGATACTCGCGATTGGCGATGCTGCCGCTCTCACGGATATGTGTGAGCGCGCGCATCTGGCGCTCGTTCATGTTGCTTTCCCATCTGGGCACAACCTTGCCATCACGGCGGTTCTGCAGTGTCACCGTAAAAGCATGTGGCCGTGCTTTGAAATGCGGCGGCGGATGGCCTTCCTGCACCATCGTCTCAATCATTCTATCCACGCCCAACCCAAGCTCCTCGATATAACCCCACTGAAACACCCCCGCCACCAAGCGCGGGTTGCGTGAAAAATGCTCCTCCACGATGTTATCCACCGTGATGAATCCGGGCAGCCCGCCTGGACTGATGACCTCCATGCGATCGGAAAACATGCGCATCTCTATGCGGCGGCCCCGCAAGCGGTAGTCCCGATGGCAGACCGCGTTCACCAGCGCCTCGCGCACGGCGAAGGGCGGGTATTCCAACCTTTCCTCCCGCTCCAACCCCTCCACCACTGCCCCAACCGACATTTCTTCGTGCACCAGCTGCCATGCGTTTTCGATGATGCGCGCCAGCGGGCCGTTGATTTCCTCGCGGCGGCCATAACCCGCCTGTCCATCAGAACCGCGCGGATCGGTGCCAATAAACTTAACGAAGACAAGCCCGCTCTGCGGCAGCAACGCCTGCGGTGCAGTCCCGAACAATAGCAGCCCGGCCACCGTGGGCAGCCCCTGCGCCGTAAGTGCCCCGACTTCCATCAGCACCTCGTCGGCCGTGCCGGAGAGCGGCCGACGTCGGCGCGACTGGCGTTTTTGCAGATATTCGGCGACGATTTCTTCGTCCAAATCTGCGCGCGTGGCTCCGGCCACAGCCTCGGATTCGAAATCGCCGGCGGATTTGGTGGCAGCCAGCAGCCTGATCTGTTCGCCGGTCAGCGGCCGATTCTCAGCACCTGCGCGGATGAGCACACGGCCATCATCCAGAGCGTGCAGCTCGGGGCTGCGCGCCACGCGCACCACGAAGGCCGGCCCCCCTGCAGCTTCGAATTGCTCCCAGCCGGTCGGAATCACCGGGCGGCAGCGCTGCTCGGCGGCAAGCAGAGCTCCCTCCAGTTCCTCCCCGTGAATCGGGGCGTCACTTAGCCGACCGGCCTCGTCCACGCCGAGCACAATTGCGCCGCCATCGCTGTTGGCAAACGCGACCATCGCCTCCGCCAGCAATGTCGGGTCGGCTTCCGGTAGATAGGTAGTCAACGGCTCAGAAAGGAGCAGTTCGTTCACGCCCTCACTCGGTTGCTACTTCAGTTATCGGTTCGGTGGCCTCGGGCGCGGGCAGGTCGGCTGCCGCAAGGCGCGCCACCGAGGCGACCGTATCGCCCGGCTTCAGGTTCATCAGGCGCGTGCCCTTGGTGGCGCGGCCCAGCAAGCGGATATCGGAAACAGTGGTGCGGATTGCCTGCCCGTTGACAGAGATGATGGTTATCTGGTCGTCTGGTTGCACGCTGCGCACGGCCACAATCGGCCCGGTGAGCTTGGCGACGGCCTTGCGCGAGAAGGTGGCCACGCCCATGGTGGCGCGGCCTTTGGGATTGTACGCCGCCATGGGCGTGCGCTTGCCGTAGCCGTTTGCGGTCACCACGAGCAGCTCGCCGTCTTCAGTAACTGTCACCATACCGCTGATGCAGTCGCCTTTGCGCAAGTTAATCGCCTTCACGCCGGCTGCCGGCCGGCCCATACTGCGCACCAGGCTGCTGTTGAA
This sequence comes from uncultured Anaerolineales bacterium, assembly GCA_913031335.1. Classification (GTDB taxonomy): domain Bacteria; phylum Chloroflexota; class Anaerolineae; order Anaerolineales; family UBA11657; genus CAJWGI01. The sequence continues at coordinate 5,337 of CAJWGI010000043.1, forward strand.
ACGCAGCGCCTGCCCCTGCTCGGTGATTATAATTATGTGTTGTTTGTCGACCGTCAGGTGCACCCAGCCGAGCTCATCATCGCGTGCCAGGCCGATTGCAATCAGCCCGGAGGGGCGCACCGATTCGAATTGGCTGAGCGCCACGCGCTTGATTCTCCCGTTGCGTGTCACCATGGTGCAGAATTCCGCTTCATCGAAGCTGGGGACCGGCACGGCAGCCGTGATCCTTTCCGTGGCTTCCAGCGGGAGGATATTGTGCAGCGAGACACCCTTGTCGGTACGGCGCGCGGCCGGGATGCGATAGGCCTTCTGCGAATACACCTTTCCTCTGTCCGAAAAAAACAAAATGGGCTTCAAAGAGCGTGTCGAAAAGAGGTGGTCGATTTCGTCCTCGGCGCGCATGTCCTGACCGATCACGCCCTTGCCGCCGCGGCGCTGCGCCCGGAACTCGCGCGGCGGCATGCGCTTGATGAAACCGCGCGTGGTGATTGTGACCAGTATGGCCTCATCGGGAACCATGTCTTCGATGCTCAGTTCGTCGCTGGCGTCATAGGCTATGCGCGTTTTGCGTTCGTCGCCGTACTTTTTCGCCACGGCCTCTAGGTCGTCTTTTATCAACCCGAGGATTTTTTTAGGGTGCGCCAACAGGTCCTGCAGCTCTTCGATGCGTTTCTGCTTCTGCTCGTACTCCTCCTCAATCTGCAGGCGTTCCAGCGCGGCCAGGCGGCGCAATTGCAGGTCGAGGATAGCGCGCGCCTGCACCTCGGTCAGGTCAAATTGCTTCATGAGCGCACCCCGGGCGACGTCCGCATCTTTGGCCTTGCGAATGGTCTTGATGACGGCATCGATGTTGGCGATTGCAATGAGCAATCCCTCCAGCACGTGTGCGCGCTCTCGCGCCTTGCGCAGCTCAAACTGCGATCGGCGCGTGATGATTTCCTGGCGGTGGCCGATATACAGTTGCAGCGCCCGCCGTAGGGAAAGCAGTCGTGGTTCGCCACCCACCAGCGCGAGCAGCTGCACGCCGAAGGTGCTCTGCAGGCTGGTGTATTTGTAGAGCTGGTTGAGCACCGCCTGTGGGTGCGCCGCGCGTTTCAGGTCGATGACGATGCGCATGCCGCTCCGGTCCGATTCGTCGCGCATGTCGGCGATCATTTTCAGCCGCCCGCTGCGCGCCAGTTGTGCAATGCGTTCGATCAGCACGGTTTTGTTCAATTGGTAAGGAATCTGCGTGATGACGATTTGATGTCGCGCCGAGGACGGCTCCTCTATCTGCGCTAGCCCGCGCATCACCACGCGCCCCTTGCCGGTGCTGTAGGCTGCTAGAATGCCATCGCTGCCCACAATGACCCCGCCGGTGGGGAAGTCCGGCCCTTTGACGAATGTCATCAGCTCGGCCACCGAGGCCTCCCCGGCCTCCTCGCTCAAATCGTAGCCGCTCTCCTCAGCGGCGGCCTCAAAGCTTTCAAGGCCATTGTCGCCGTGCAAGATTATGCGCGTGATGGCCTCGGCCTGCGGCTTCAGGAGCCCGAACTTCTTCGTCAGTTTGGCCGGGGCCTTATCACCCTGCGCCTCGATAACGGCAAGGATTTCCTCGCGGTCAATCAAGTAGCGGATGGCCGCGGTCAGTTCGCCTAGGTTGTGCGGCGGGATGTTTGTGGACATACCGACGGCGATGCCCGCCGAGCCGTTGAGCAGCAGGTTGGGCAGCCGGGCGGGCAGTACCAACGGTTCTTGCAGCGAATCGTCAAAATTGGCGCTCCAGTCCACCGTGTCTTGGTCTATGTCGAGCAGCATCTCCTCGGCGGTAGCAGCCATCTTGGCCTCGGTATAGCGCATGGCCGCGGGCGCATCGCCATCCACCGAACCGAAGTTTCCCTGCCCGCTGACGAGAAGGTAGCGCATGGAAAAATCCTGCGCCATGCGCACCATGGCGTCGTAAACAGCCTGGTCTCCGTGCGGGTGGTATTTGCCCAGCACCTCGCCAACGATGCGCGCCGATTTCTTGAACGGGCCATTGGAGCGCAGGCCCATGTCTTGCATGGCGTAGAGTATGCGGCGGTGAACGGGCTTGAGGCCATCGCGCACATCCGGGAGAGCGCGCGCCACGATCACGCTCATGGCATAATCCAAATACGCATCACGCATTTGGCCATCAATGTCAATCCGTTTTACCAGGCCAATTTCCATAGTTTTCCTCTGCGGCCCACCGAACGAGGCCGTTTAGTAGATCTCTCCGGCAGGGCAGTTGAGTACATTAAATGCGCCGTCCGGAAGGACGGCGTTCTCGCCACGGAATCACTTCCGGGAGTACATTTTATGCTGTGGTTCATTGTACTTCAGCGGCCCGCAGCACGCCATGCGCTGCGGGCCCTATTTGGCTTTGCGGCCGCCAACAGTGCGCGGTACCGGCAGAGCTGCAATTGCGCCGTATAATACGGAATCATGATACAGCCTGAAATAGAGCATCTGGTCGCCGAGATTCACGCCACTCCGCAGCAGGCAGTGCTGGAGTTTGCCGGAGCGGGCAGCCTGGCACTCTTCTGGTTGCACAGCCAGGGCGGCTCATCCCGCACCGTGCTGGAGGCGGTTGACCGGTACGCCGCGCTCTCCACCATCGATCTGCTTGGCACGCAGCCACGGCGCTTTGTCACCGCAGAGACGGCTCGGTCGATGGCCAGTCATGCCTACCAGCGCGGGCTGCGCCTGAGCGCGGGCGACGCGCCAGTGGTGGGCATCGGATGCACCGCCACCATCGCCACCGATTACGCCAAACGCGGAAAGCACGGGTGCCGCGTGTGCGTGGTCGGACGCACGCGCTGCAGCCAATATGCAATCACGATGCAAAAGGGCGTGCGCACGCGCCATGAGGAGGAAGTACTCGTCAGCATAATCGTGCTGCAGGGCCTGGCGCGGGCATGCGGGCTGGAACCCGCGCTCGCGCTGCAGCTGGCGGAAACGGAAGTGCTGAAGACGGACTCCGAGGCGTTCAGAGACCCGCTCGACAGCCTACTGGCGGGTAAAGTTAAAACAGTAACGATGCGCCCCGATGGCGACATGGCTGCCGACCGGCCACTGGGCGAAATGGCGATGCTCTCCGGCGCTTTCAACCCGCTGCACGCCGGGCACATACAGCTGGCCCGCG
>CAJWGI010000044.1 GCA_913031335.1 uncultured Anaerolineales bacterium
CTTAAAGAAACTCTCGAAAATACCCTGCACCGAAACCGCAAGAACATGCGGTTCGCGCTCGGCCCCAGGCGGGAACCCCAATTCGGGATACAAATCCGTGTTCGGTTGGATATTAGTATCGCTTGTCGCCCACGATTCAGCGCTGGACTGCAACAACATGGTCACTTCCCGATCGGCATTGGCGCTCTCATCCACTCTGATTGGCGAAGGCCAGTTCAGCGTCACCGCCTGCAAGCTGGCCAAAATCGGACTTTCGCGGTTCATCCCGTCCGGCCGCACATCGACAAAGAACGGGTAGCTCATTGCGCGGATCTCGCGCACTTGAATGCCGCCTAGGTCGCGCGTCACCGGTACCGGGAAAGGCTCGTTTTGCGCGTCAAGAACCAATTTCTGCTCGATATTGATGCCATAACTCGCGAGCATTTCCTGCAATCCCGCCGTCACCTGCAGCAGCCCCAGCCCGCCGGTGAACTGGTCGGGCTGCATGATGTAGTTTCCGGCAGCCGCCACCACCGCGCCGCCACGCATCAAGTATTGGTCAATCGCGTAACGTTGCACGTCGCTCATATCTTGCGGCGCAATCACCATGAGCGCATCCACATCCGGCGGCACTTCGCCATCAGAAAGATCCAGCGGTCGCACGGTGTAATTCTCGCGCAGCACCTGCGCCAGCATGTCATAGCGCTTGAACGAAGGCATCTGCTGCCCGAAGCCGCTCTGTTGCGGAACATCAGGCGGCGTCCAGAGGCCAATCACTTTCAGGAAGCCGGTGGAAGCGCGCTTCAGCGCCGATTCTATCGCGGTGCGAATGCTGGCCTCGCTCAGGTCGCCGCTGGGATACAAGACCTGCGCCTCCGCGCCTATTTCGAGGAGCATATACAGATAATAGGTGTCCGGCGAGAAGAACGAGACCGGAATCGGTTGCAGACCGTAACGGTCGTACAACTCCTGACGGGACAACGGGCTGCCGGGCGAGTCAACGTGCACTATCCCGAAGGTGAACTTGCCGCCGGACTCGGCCTCTAGAGCAGCTGCCACCTTTCCGATAGCCTCCGGCGCCTGCGCCAGCGAGACAGGCAGCGTGTTCGGGGTGACGTAAAGCGTCAGCTTAACCGGGTCGCCCACCGCCCCCAGAATGGCGTCGATGCTTTGAAAGCCGTAAATCACTTTCTTAATCGCGCGCGTCAAGTCATATTCCAGGTTGCGCAGGCGCACGTCGACCTGCCCCGTGCGGTAGGGTTCCACTTCGATCAAGTCCTGAAAATTGAGCACCACATGCTGATCACCGTAGCGCACGAGAATATCGAAGTAGGCATTGACCACCGAAGTGCCGTACCGATCAGCGGCCTGCAGCGGCGTGGGGCGAATGCCATAAGTCTGGTTGGCTTCGGCTTCTTTCTCCGGGTCTTGCAGCGGGTCGACGATTTCAATTACCAAATTGCCGTTGGAGACGAGGCGATATTCCTGCAGCATGTCGCGGATGCGCGGGACAAGCGGAGCGAGAAGCGGATGAGTCTTGTCGCTGAAGTAGCCGCGAATGAGCAGCGGTTCCTGCACGTTGCCCAGCAAGTCGCGCGTGGTCTGCGAGAGGCTGTATTCGCGTTGCGCGGTCAAGTCGATGCGCACACCGCGCAGCGGGAAGAGCCAGATATTGAGCATGACCAGATTGAGGATGACCAGCGCGGCGCTCAACGAAACGCGGCGGCGATGCCCTAGCGTGTTTTCGCCCTCGCTCCAGCCCTGACGTTCCAGCGCCAGAGCATTGAGAGCGAGGAAAATGCCGGTCAGCGAAAGATAGTAAGCCAGATCGCGTAAATCAATCACGCCGCGCTCGATGCTCTCAAAGCGCGCGCCAGAGCCGAGAGCGCGGAAGATTTCGGACAGTTGGTCACCGAAGAAATCAGTGAAGCCACGCGCGCCAATCAGGTAAAACACGCCCCCGAACAGAGCGGTGACGATGAGCGCCACCAGCTGGTTGTCGGTGCGTGCCGAGACGTAAAGTCCGATGGCGGCGTAAGCTGCTGCCAGCAGCACGGCAGCCAGATAGCCCCCGAAAACCGGCCCCCAATCAAGGTTGCCCACAAATGCCACAGTGAGCGGCAAGAAGGCCGTCAGCGCCAGCGCCACGCACACCAGCGCCATCACCGCAATGAATTTGCCCAACACAAGATCAGTCAGCCGCACCGGCAGGGTGAGCAAGATCTCCAGCGTGCCGGAGTGTTGCTCCTCGCTCCACTGGCGCATAGTCAAAGCGGCGACGAGGAAAATCAGCAGGAGCGGCATCCAGTTGAACAGCGGGCGCACATCGGCGATCCCACGCGAGAAGAACGTGTCTACCCAGAAGAAGGTGAAAAGTGTCGCCGCAAGAAAGACGCCCACGAAAATCAGCGCCATCGGCGACCCGAAGTAGCTGTTAAGTTCTTTGCGGGTAACGATTAGCGCCTGTTTCATGCGTCTGTAGCCAATTCATTGAAGACGGTCTCGAGGGTACGCACATCGCGGCGCAGTTCACGCAAAGGCCAATCTTGCCGGCACACCAAATCAAAAATCGCCGGGCAAAGGTCAAAATCTTCCGCGCCCACAATACGAAAGCCGCTATACCCTTCAGTTGTGCGCAGCGGCTGAACCTGGCGCACGCCATTCAGTGCGCCCAGCGCTTTCTCGGCTTCGTCTACTTCTTCTTGCAACACCAGGGTAGCGTCCGTGGTCTGCGCCAGTTCCTGGAGTCGCGCGTCAGCTTTCACTTCGCCGTTTATCAGAATAATCACCCGGTCGCAGATAGCCTCCACTTCCGACAATATGTGCGATGAGAAAAGGATGGTGCTGTGGCTGGCAAGGCTCTTTATCAGATTTCGAATCTCCACAACCTGCGTGGGGTCAAGACCAATGGTGGGTTCATCCAATATAAGCAAGCGCGGGCGGTGCAAAATCGCCTGCGCCAAACCCACCCGCTGCCGGAAACCTTTACTCAACTGGCCGATTGGTTGTGTCAAGCGCTGTTCCACGCCGGTGGCCCGAATCGCCTCGGACAGCAATTCGCGCTGATCCGCTTCCGCCACCTCGCGCAGCTCAGCAATCATTTTCAGATAGGCCTGCACCGACATCTCCGGATACAGCGGCGTGTTCTCCGGCAGATAGCCGACGCGCGCCTGCACCACGCGCGGTTGCGCCAGCACATCCAACCCATCAACTGTTATGGTGCCCTCGTCCGATTGGAGAAACCCGGTCAGGCATTTTATCGTGGTGGATTTTCCCGCGCCGTTCGGGCCAAGCAACCCGACAATCTCGCCCGGGGCGACATGAAATGTGACCTCATGCAGTGCCTCGAGATCGCCGAACCATTTAGTTAACCCATCAACGTAAATCATTAAAAGACCGCCATGCTCCCCGGGAGAGCCGACATTGTACCAAGATTCGCTCCGCCTTTCAAGCGCACAGGCAACAACGCGCTCACAAAATCAGCATCGCATCCCCAAAGCTGTAGAACCGGTATCCGGCCTGCATCGCGCTTTGGTAAGCGGCGAGTATTTCCGAGCGCCCGCTTGCTCCAATAAAGGCCGCCACCATCATCAGGAGCGTCGTGCGCGGCAAATGGAAATTGGTCAGCAGCGCATCCACAACGCGGAAGCGATGTCCCGGTATGATATAAAGGTCGGTCTCACCGCACACGGGCGCAACCCGGTTGCCGGAAGCCGCGCGTGCAGCCGTCTCGAGCACGCGCGCCGTGGTGGTGCCCACAGCCACGATGCGCCCACCGCCTCGGTGAGCACGATTGATTACCTCCGCCGTGGCCTCGTCTAGACAGCACCACTCGTTATGTATGGGATGATCATCAATCATCTCAGCCCGCACCGGAGCAAAGGTGTGCAACCCAACATGCAAAGTGATAGAAGCAACGCTTATGCCCAGCTCGCGGATTGCGGCAAGCAGCGCGGGCGTAAAGTGCAATCCAGCCGTCGGCGCCGCGGCCGACCCCATCACAGCAGCATACACAGTTTGATAACGCTCTTCATCGCTAAGCTTAGTCCGAATATACGGCGGCAGCGGCATTTCCCCAATTACATTCAGCAGCGGCGTAATTGCGCGCGAAAAGCGAACCACCCGGCGCTGGCCGCCGATTTTCCCTAATACTGTAGCCACAAGTTTTCCCCCAGCAATCACTACATGCGCGCCCACCTTCATGCCACTGCCTCCAACGACAACCTCCCAAGTGCGAGCTGAAAGCCGCTTCAGTAGCAATACCTCTGCCTTGCCGCCGGATTCTTTTCTACCCCGCAGCCGGGCCGGCAGCACGCGCGTGTTGTTCAACACCAGCACGTCACCCGATTTCAGGTATGAGGCAAGGTCTGCAAAATGCCTATGCGCAAGTTTTCTTTTTCCCCTTCGCAATACCATCAGCCGCGCCGCATCGCGCGGCTCCGCCGGTGTTTGAGCAATGAACTGGGGAGGAAGCTGGTAGTCGAAATTGTCAGTACGCAGAGAGTTATTTTCGCCCATTGCGCTGCGTGAAAATTATCGAAAACACGAACGGTTCAACCACAACCGCGCATCAGAGCAAGCTGCGCTGCCCATCCTCGGGGTAGGCGACTCCCACATGTTCATACGCCTGCCGCGCCGCCTTGCGCCCGCGCGAAGTCCGCTCCAAAAAGCCGAGCTGCAGCAGATACGGCTCGTACACGTCCATGATTGTGTCGGGCTCCTCGCTGATGGAGGCCGCGATAGTGTCCAGCCCGACTGGACCTCCCGAGAATTTCTCTATGATGGCGCGCAGCATGCGCCGATCAATCTCGTCGAGGCCCAGCTCATCAACGTCGAGCAAATCCAAGGCATCGTGGGCAACACCGCCCGTGATGACGCCGTCCGCGCGCACCTGAGCGTAATCGCGCACGCGCCGAAGCAACCGCAGCGCCACCCTCGGAGTGGACCGCGCCCGGCAGGCAATTTCCGCCACCCCGCGCTCCTCCACCTGCACTTGCAGAATTTCAGCTGCGCGCCTCACTATCGCCTTCATAGCCCCCTCGCCGTAATAATCTAGCCTGAACACCGCCCCGAAACGCGCCCGCAGTGGGGCCGTCATCAGCGCCAGGCGCGTGGTAGCGCCAATCACAGTGAAACGCGGCAGCTGCAGGCGAATGCTGCGCGCGCTCGGGCCTTTGCCGATAACGATATCAAGGGCGAAATCCTCCATGGCGGGGTAGAGCACCTCCTCTAGCACGCGACCCAGTCGGTGCACTTCGTCGATGAAAAGAACGTCGCCCGCCTGAAGATTCGTTAGGATGGCTGCCAGGTCACCCTGTCGCTCGATGGCCGGCCCGGCCGTCACCTTAATGTTCACGCCCATCTCGTTGGCGATCACATGAGCCAGCGTGGTCTTACCCAGGCCGGGCGGCCCGTACAGCAAAACATGGTCTACGGCCTCGTCCCGCCCGCGCGCGGCCGCAATCAGGATCTCGAGATTCTCCTTTACGCGCTCCTGCCCGATTACCTCAGCGAGACGCTTGGGGCGCAATGAGAGTTCGGCTGCATCATCCGGACGCGCCTTGCCGGTCACCACTCTCTCAGCCTGAACCACCATGGCAGCATTATAGCCGCGATACACGCACTAGGCAAAACGTGCCTTGTTGCCAATGGCAGTCTGCCGCACCCGCTCGCCGTTTGCCACCCAGCAGCATTCAGTTTACAATCCGCACGAAAACGAATTGGAGCCGACAATGAGCAACGTCTTTCCTAGCCGCCACCCGCTGGTGGCCCATAAACTAAGTCGGTTGCGTGCAACCGGCACTCCGCCGGTGGAGTTCAGAAAGCTTACCGGCGAACTGAGCTCTCTGCTGGCATACGAGGCCACCGCCAACCTGAAGACTGATTCCATTGATGTCACCACACCGATGGGCGCCGCAACCGGCGCAACCCTGAATGCCAACATTGCGCTGGCACCGGTGCTGCGCGCCGGAATCGGAATGGTGGCTGGTATCCACACTCTGACGCCCGACGCCGCAGTCTGGCACATTGGCCTGAAGCGCGATGAACACACGTTGGAGCCAATTGAGTATTACGTCAATAGGCCCACGGACGCCGCCGAGAGAACATGCCTGCTGCTTGACCCGATGCTGGCCACCGGGGGTTCCGCCTCCGCTGCCTGCAGTCTGCTCAAATCCTGGGGCGCGGAGATAATCAAATACATCGGCCTGATCGCCGCGCCCGAAGGGGTTTCCCGCTTGCAGCAAGACCATCCTAACGTGCCCATCCACGTGGCTGGAGTGGATTCGCATCTAAACGACATCGGGTTCATCGTACCCGGCCTCGGAGATGCGGGCGACCGCCAGTTCTCCACTTAGGGACACGCGCAGCGCAGCCCGCTAATATGCCCCTCTCGTTGCAGGTGTTCGCTTGTGCAGGCGGCGTAGCCTTTCTGGGCACGGCGTTGGCTGCCCGCTTTGGTCCGCGGCTGCGAGCGCTGGTGGATAGGCCGCGCGCGCGCCACCACCACCGGCAACCTTTGCCCCGCATTGGGGGGGTGGCTCTCTTCGCTGGATTCGCCGCCGCGAGCGCGCTCGCATACACGACGGCACCGCTCTCAAACCCGGATGACGCGCGCCGCATCGTCGGCGTGCTGCTGGGATGTGCTTTCCTTTTCCCAATCGGCCTTCTGGATGACTGGCGCGAGTTGGGCTGGCTGCCGCAATTGCTAGCTCAATTAGGTGCCGCCATCATCGCCGTCAGCGCCACGGTGTTCATCGAGCGCTTCACCAATCCTGTTTCCGGGGATGTGATCGAATTGCATGTCTGGCCAATCGTGGGCCCGGCGTTGGTCATCATACTTACCTGCTTCTGGATTGTCGGCATGATGAACACGGTTAACTGGCTTGATGGACTGGACGGGTTGGCCGCCGGGGTCGGAGCCATCGCGGCAATTCTGTTCGCCGTGCACATGCGCTCACTGGGGCAACAGCACGTCTCCCTTTACGCCCTTGCGTTGGCGGGCGCGTGCCTGGGGGTGCTGCCATTCAATTTCAGCCCGGCCCGCGTCTTCCTTGGCGGCGCCGGGGCAATGGTACTGGGTTACAGCCTGGCCACACTGTCAATCCTAGCGCCCGCACGCCTTGCGACGGCGTTGCTGGTGATGGCCGTGCCCATCACCGACACTGCCTGGCAGATTATCGACCGCTACCGCCGGGGCGCGTCAATCCTGCACGGCGACCGCGGCCATTTGCACTTCCGCTTAATTGACCGTGGATATTCTCAGAGCCGCATAGTGGTGGGATACTGGGTGGCCGCGGCAGCTTTCGGGGTACTCTCACTGACGGCCGGCTCGCAGTTAATCAAGCTGGTGGCATTGTTACTCTTGATAACGGTTACGATTGTCTACCTCGCGCGCCTGTCTCGCAGACACCCTTTATCGTAATCTCTCCAAACGCCGCTCGGGATGCAATTGCCTGAGCAGCCACTCTGCGCCCAAAATCGCGGGCAGCATTGCCAGATCCACTCCAATGGTTACTGTAAAAGCCGTAGCCATTACGCGCACCCCGGCCGCCATCCCTTCACCCAGAGCGCCCTGAATGACCGGCCCCATCCCCAGATAATACAAGCCTGCACCGAGAGCAAGAAGCAAACCCCCAACAAGTGGCCAGGCGCGCCGATCGCTTGCGCTGGGCATCATGGTATTGCTGAGCGCGAAGAGGACGTACACCCATATGAGCAAATCGGTGGACTGCAACACTTGCACCAGCCCGCCCGACGCACTCGCCCAGTCACCCCGCCCGAATGCCAGCGCCACCTGATCCAATTCCAGAACGCGCAACCCAATCGCCACTACCGCGGCGCACCCGGCCAGCAGCGGCGCTGCACCCACCAGCGCCTCGCGCACGAAATCCACCTTCTGCGTGTGCACATACCCTAATCGCAGAGAGCCATCCGCCTGACGCATGGGCCACACAGAGAAACCCATGGTGCGCACGCCCAGCAACCGCGCCAGCACCCAGTGGCTGAATTCGTGCAGCAGCACCCCCGGAAGAAAGACCAACTGATTCAACAGCATCGCCATTCCGGCATGTCGGGTGAGCAACAAAAAAATAATCTGCATGTGTCGGGATATCCAGCGCTGCAGAAAAAGAAGCACCGGAAATGTGCCCAGCAGCCAGACCCATGGCTCGAGGTACGCGCTGATTGTCATGGTTGGTAAATGGGGCAAAATGGAGCCAGACGCCCCGGCGCCATCAGCCCGCGGAACGGACGATGGCGCAGAAGCTCTCAGCGGAAAGGCTGGCGCCGCCAATCAGCGCGCCGTCGATGTCCGGCTCGGCCATAAACTCCGCTATGTTATCGGGTTTCACGCTGCCGCCATACTGCACGCGCACCACCTCCGCCACTCCGCCCCCGAACAACGCGCGC
>CAJWGI010000045.1 GCA_913031335.1 uncultured Anaerolineales bacterium
CGGGCGGCATCCGCGGCGATAGGCAATTGAAGGCCATAATGCCGTCGGGCGCATCCGCCCCGATTCTGCCCGCGACCGATGCAGTGCTGGACACGCCGATGACCTATGAAGACCTGCCGCGCGTCGGTTCGCAGCTCGGCTCGGCATCTGTTATCGTGATGGATGAGACGGTTGATATAAGCTGGGCAGCGGCCAAAACCACGCGCTTTTTCAAGCATGAATCCTGTGGCAAATGCACGCCTTGTCGTGAGGGCACCTACTGGATGGACCGGCTGATGCAGCGCATAAATAACGGGCGCGGCGCGCTTGCGGATATAGCTCTGCTCCGCGAGGTGGCGCAGCAGATTGCCGGAAAGTGCCTGTGCCCGCTGGGTGAGTTTTCCATCAGCGCGGTGGTCTCCGGACTGGAACTGTTCGGGGATGATTTCGGGAACGGGGCAGGGAATGGGAATACGCCAGAAGCGAGCCGAAGTGGATGAGATGCGACTAGATGGCTGACTCAATCACACTCAAGATTGACGGGCATTCGGTCACCGTGCCCGCGGGCACTCTGATTGTCGAGGCTGCCAAGCGCGCTGATAACGATATCCCCGTCTTCTGCTATCACCCTAAGCTGGAGCCGGTCGGCATGTGCCGCATGTGCCTGGTGGAGGTGGGTACGCCGCTGCGCGACCGCGAAAGCGGTGAGTTGCAATTGGACGAGCACGGCGAGGCGAAAATAAACTGGATGCCGAAACTGCAGACTGCGTGCACCGTGCCGGTCTCGGCGGGGATGCAGGTGCGCAGCGCCAGCGAAAAGGTGACGCGCGCGCGTAAAGATGTCGTCGAATTCCTACTGACGTCGCATCCCCTCGATTGCCCGGTGTGCGACAAGGGCGGCGAGTGCCCGCTGCAAAACCTGACCATGCGGCATGGGCCCGGGAAATCGCGTTATCTCTTCGACGAGAAAATGCAGCTGCAGAAACGCGTGCCTCTGGGCGACCTAATTTTCCTTGACCGCGAGCGTTGCATCCAGTGCGCGCGCTGCACCCGTTTTCAGGATGAACTGGTCGGGGAGCCGGTTATAGGCTTCGATCAACGCGGGCGCGCGCTGCAGATTGTCACCTTTTCTGAGCCCGGCTTCGACAGCCATTTCTCCGGCAACACCACGGACATATGCCCGGTTGGCGCGCTCACCAGCGCCGATTTCCGTTTCGGCGCGCGGCCATGGGAATTGCAGCACGCGCCCTCCATATGCCCGCACTGCGCAGTGGGCTGCAACACGCACTTGAACACGCGCCGCTCGGGCAGGGACGGGGAGGCTATCATCAAACGCGTCATGCCGCGCCAGAACGAAAAGGTGAACGAAATTTGGCTGTGTGACAAAGGCCGTTTTGGGCATCATTTCGTCGGCAGTGCGGAGCGATTGACCGTCCCGCTGTTGCGGAGGAATGACCAACTGATGGAGAGCAGCTGGGAGCAGGCGCTGCAGCTGGTTGCCGAAAGGCTGCGCGCTGCTGGCGGAGAGGTGGCCGGGCTGGCTGGAGAACGACTGGCAAATGAGGACCTGTTCACTTTCCGCACCCTTCTCGAGGGCGTGGGTGGCCGCGCGGCGCAGTGGCCTGGACGCATGGGTGGCGGCGAGCTGGCGCAGCAAGTGGGCGTGGGAGTGGGCACAGACCTCGCGAAACTTGGCGCCGACACGGTCATTCTAGTGGTGGCGAGCGATCTGGCTGAGGAAGCGCCGCTGTGGTGGTTTAAGATCCGGCAAGCCGCCAACAAAGCGGGTGCAACCGCCGATAAGAGCCGTGCCACGCTGATTGTTGCCAACGCGCGCGAGACGAAACTCGACCGCTGCGCCACCAACAGCGTGCGCTACCGCTATGGCGACGAGGTGCGCACCGTGCTGGCGCTCACGCACGCGATTTCCGGCGGCGAGGCCGGGCTGGCGAGCAGTATTGTCGCGCAGCATAACACGCGCGTGGCGGAAGCCGCGCGCGCGATTGCGGCGGCCGAGAACATGATAATCATCTTTGGCAGTGAAGGGCTGGATTATTCCGGCTCGAGCGCCCTGGCGCAAGCCTGCGCCAATTTACTCATTACCGGCGGGCACGTGGGCCGCGTCGGCAGCGGGTTGCTTCCCGTCTGGCCGGGAAACAACACGCAGGGCGCGTGGGACATGGGCGTTCGCTCGGCGGGCATGCCCGTGCCAGAATTCACCGCCGGCGCGGGCGTGGTGCTTTTGGCGGGAGCAGACCCGGTCGGTGATGGTGACGTGCTCCCGGAGGATGCATTTGTGGTGGTGAGCGAACTATTCAGCACCGAGAGCGCTCGCCGCGCGGACGTGGTGCTGCCGGCGCAGGCGTTTGCCGAGCGTGAGGGTAGTTACACCAGCGGTGACCGTCGCGTGCAACGATTCTATCCGGCGCTGCCCGCGCGCGGGCAGACTCTGCCCGATTGGCAGGTATTTGCGCGGCTGAGCGAAACGTTGGGGCTGGGGGCTGCCCCCACGGGGGCCGCAGCGGTGATGCGCCAGATTGCGGCTGCCATTCCGCATTACGCGGGCATCACCTTCGAGCGGCTGGCGGCCGTGGAGCAGCAATGGCCGCATGTCGGTGGGCGCGACAGCTACTATGGCGGCGCTTCGTTTCCGAACACCGCCGGATTGGGCGTACAGACTCCCACGCGAGCCGAAATGGGCCACGATCTGCCGCGTGGGGATGTGCATCCGCCCGCCGTGGCCTCCGGCGATTTGCTGGCCGTTCCGGTCACGCTATTGTACGACCGCGGCAGCGCAATCGCCCGCTCTGAAATCATGCATCCGCGCTTGCCCGAGGCGTACATTGAACTGAACATGGCAGACGCGAATCGCGCTGACGTGGGCAGCGGCGACCGGGTCGCTCTGCGCGTCAATGGCCATGATTGGGAGCTGGCAGCCCGTGTCAGTGACCGGCCGCCCCAGGGCGCCGTGTTGCTGCCGCGCAGCCTCGGTGGGCCGCCGCTTGCGTGCATTACGCCGGCTGTGTTGCGCAAGGTGGAATCATGAGCAACGTGACCGGCATTGTGATTGAAGCGCTGATAAAAAGCGCGCTGCTGGCTTTCGTGCTGGCGACCGCGTTCGCCTATCTGACGCTGGCGGAGCGCAAAATCGCGGCCTTTATGCAAGTGCGCAAGGGCCCGAACCGGGTGGGGCCGTGGGGTCTGCTGCAGCCCGCCGCAGATGGCATAAAATTGCTCTTCAAGGAGGAATTAGTTCCCGCCGGCGCGGACAAAGTGCTGTTCTTCCTCGCGCCTATTCTTACAATGGTTCCGGCGATGGTGATAATGGCGGTGGTGCCGATTGGGCCGGATGTCGAGTTGTTTGGGCGCGTTGTCCGCCTCGGCATCAGCGATTTGAACGTTGGGCTGCTCTACATCCTATCGGTGGCTTCGGTCGCGGTGTATGGCATTGTGCTCGCGGGCTGGTCCTCCGCCAACAAGTATTCGCTCATGGGCGGGCTGCGCGCCTCCGCGCAGATGATTAGCTATGAGATTGCGCTCGGCCTCGCCATCATCGGCCCGATTTTGCTGGCCGGCACCATGAGCCTGCAGGGCATCATCGCAGCGCAGCAGCACGCCACCTGGTACGTGGTCTGGCAGCCCGTCGGCGCGCTGGTTTTCTTTCTGGCCGGTCTGGCGGAGGTCAATCGCGCGCCCTTCGACATGCCGGAGGCCGAGCAAGAGTTGACTGCAGGCTACTTCACCGAATACTCTGGAATGAAATTCTCGCTCTTTTTCATGGGGGAATATATCAAAATGATGGCGGTGAGTGCGATTGCCGCCACGCTGTTTTTTGGCGGATATCTGGGGCCATTTGTGGAACAGATGCCTTGGCTGGGGATACTTTATTTCAGCGCGAAAACGGCTGCCTTTCTTTTCGTGATGATCTGGTTGCGCCTGACCCTGCCGCGGCTGCGCTACGATCAACTCATGGCATTTGGATGGAAGGTGTTGCTGCCGCTCTCCCTGGCGAACGTGGTGGTCACCGCAACGGCGATAGTGCTGGGCGGTTAGAGGATTGCGATGATGGTGACTGAGATCATCAAGGGATTGGGAACCACTTTCAAACACCTGTTTCAGCCGCCGATAACGGTCGAGTATCCGGAGGTCACGCGCCCGGTGCGCCCGCGTTTCAAAGGGCGCCATGAGCTAAAACGTTATCAAAACGGGCTGGAAAAATGCATCGGTTGCGCGCTCTGTGCTGCTGCTTGCCCGGCGGATGCTATCTTCGTGGAGGCGGATGAGAACAATGATGCGGCGCGCTTCTCTCCGGGCGAACGGTTTGCCTCGGTGTACGAAATAAACATGCTGCGCTGCATCTTCTGTGGCTTTTGCGAGGACGCGTGCCCGACCGAGGCGATCGTCCTTGAGCATGATTATGAGCTCTCGTTTTATGACCGCGAGAGCGCAATCTACACCAAAGAGAAACTGCTTGTGGGCGCCGAGGGTGCTGCTGCAAGTACGCCGATACAGGTGCAGCCGGGGACGTTAGACCGGCCAATTCCCGATATGCAGGACCCGGACTGACGTCATGACGGTTGAATTTGTTCTCTTCATCGCGCTGGGCACAATTGCTGTTTTCGCCGCTCTGGGAATGTTGCTCAGTTCCAATGCGATTTATTCAGCGCTTTTTTTGGTGGTGAACTTTGCGGTCGTAGCCGCGTTTTATTTGTTGCTGGGCGCGCCCTTCATCGCCATGGTGCAGGTGACGGTGTACGCCGGGGCGATCATGGTGCTGTTCCTGTTTGTCATCATGCTGCTTGGCGCGGAGCGACTGCGGCAGCCCACCTACAGACTCCGCTGGCAGCAGCCGCTAGCGATTGTGCTGGTGCTGGCTCTGTTGGGCTTTGCGGGCTATGTGGTGGCGACACAGGTCACTGGCGCGTGGCCTGGGCCGCTGGAAAACGCCGCCGGTTACGGCAGCCCGGCCGCTATCGGGCAGCTGTTGTTTCAGGAATATCTCTTTCCGTTCGAAGCGACCTCGTTGCTTTTGCTGACCGCGATGGTGGGCGTGGTTGTGTTGACAGCGGTGGATGAACGCCGCCGTCGGCGGAGGCCCTCAAAGCGATCATGATAGCGACGACTTATTATCTGGCGCTCTCGGCGATCCTGTTTTCGATTGGGGTTGTCGGCGTGTTGGTGCGGCGCAATGCGATCGTCATTTTCATGGCGATTGAATTAATGCTCAATTCGGCCAACCTAGCTTTTGTCGCTTATGCGCGCCAGTTCGGGGCTTTGGATGGGCAAATCCTGGTCTTCTTTGTGATGACGGTGGCCGCGGCAGAAGTGGCGGTGGGGCTGGCGCTCATCGTCGCCATTTTCCGCTCGAAGGCGTCCATAGATGTGGACGAAGTCAATCTGTTGAGGGGATAGCGAACCACGATGTTCGAGCTTGTTCCACTAATTCTTGCCTTTCCACTGGCCGGGCTGCTCATCAATGCAGCCTTTGGGCGCTGGCTGGATGAAAAACGGATTGGCATTGTTGCCAGTGGCGCGACCGCCGCGGCGTTTGTGATTGCCGTGCTGCAGATGCTGGCTCTGTCCGGAAACCACTTCCACGCCGAAACAGTGCTGCTGGCGGACTGGATCACCATCGGCGATATGCACCTGCCCTGGCAAATGCGGGTGGATACGCTGTCGGTGACGATGATGCTGCTGGTCACCGGTGTGGGCGCGCTCATTCACATCTACGCCATCGGCTATATGCATGGAGACCCGCGCTTCGCGCGCTTTTTCGTCTTTCTCAACCTGTTTGTCACCATGATGCTGGTGCTGGTGTCCGGCGACAATTATTTGATGCTGTTCGTCGGTTGGGAAGGCGTGGGGCTGTGTTCCTATTTGCTGATTGGCTTCTGGTACGACAAGGGCGATGACAACGTCGGCAATGCACGCGCCGGGCGCAAGGCTTTTGTGGTCAATCGGGTGGGCGATCTGGGATTCCTAATTGCCATGTTCCTGATTTTTGGCGCGGTGGGGTCGTTGCAATTTGACGATGTGCTCCACTTTTTTGAACATCACGGTGCGGAAGTGGGCGGTCTGGCGACTGCGGTTACGCTGCTCTTTCTGGTGGGGGCAGCCGGAAAGTCTGCCCAGATCCCGCTTTTTGTCTGGCTGCCCGATGCCATGGCCGGCCCCACCCCGGTCTCGGCGCTGATTCACGCAGCCACGATGGTCACCGCCGGGATTTATATGATCGCCCGTTCAGCGCCAATTTTTTCTCTCGCGCCGGTTTCGCAGATGACAGTGGCGCTGCTGGGCGCGGGCACGGCTTTTATGGCTGGTACGATCGCGGTGGCGCAATGGGATATCAAGCGTGTGCTGGCGTATTCGACCATCAGCCAACTGGGCTTTATGGTGGCTGCGGTGGGGCTGGGCGGCTATGTGGCCGGGATGTTCCATTTGCTCACGCATGCCTTTTTCAAGGCGCTCTTGTTCCTTTCCGCTGGGTCTGTGATTCACGGCGTGGAGCACGGAGCGGCGGCTTCCGAATCCGCGGCGCGCGGAGTGGCGGGTGAAGACTACCCGTCTGGGGCGCACCACGCTCACTGCGATGCGCAGGATATGCGCAACATGGGCGGCCTCAAAGACCGCATGAAGCTCACATTCTGGGTGTACCTGGTTGGCGCTGTGGCGCTGGCGGGGGTTTTCCCGCTGGCCGGTTTCTGGTCTAAAGATGAAATTCTTGCGGATGCGTGGCATGTGGGCATGGTGGAAGGGCACTGGCATGGCGTGGCGGTGTATATTTTGTTGGCGCTGGCAGCCATCTTCACCGCTTTTTATATGACGCGTCAAATCGTGATGGTGTTTTTTGGGCAGCCGCGTTCGTCCGCTGCCGAACATGCGACTGAGAATCCGCCGACGATGACTACGCCGCTGGTTATTCTGGCGGTGCTCTCGGTGCTGGGCGGTGCGCTCAATCTGCCTGGATTGCACACCCTGAGGCGCTGGCTGGAGCACACCCATCACTTTTTCCACGGCATAGATTTCAACCTGAGTGTGGCGCTCAGTTCCACCGTGCTGGCGCTGGCGGCCATCTGGCTGGGGGTCAGGGTGTATCACAGGCGCCCGTTGGAAAACGCGACTGCACCAGACCAATTGCAGGGCGTGCTGGGGTCGGTTTTCAACTTTTTGCACGCTAAATGGTATGTGGATGAATTGTACGCGGCGACGATTCTGCGCCTGTACGAATGGCAAGCGCGCTTCCTGGCCTTCCAGGTGGATTGGGATTTCTGGCATGATTTTGTACACGACCGCGTGATTGCGGCTGCCTTTCGCAGTGTGGCTGCGGCGCTTTCTGGCCCGGTGGATAAGGGCGGCATTGATCGTTTCTTCGATGGGTTGGCACTTTTGGTGCGCGCTTTCGCGGTTCGAATACTGCGCCCGCTCCAGACCGGATATGTGCGCAACTACGCCCTCGGGGTCATGCTCGGCGTGATTGCTGTGCTCGGGATGATGTTGGTGAACTGACGTCCGTCAGCCACACGCAGTTACAGACTGCGCGCGGCCGGAGATCGCAAAAGGAACCCTTATGGCTGAATTCTATCGTTACCTGACTTCTACGCTGACCGTAGTGACGTTTTTTCCGCTAGCGGGTGTGCTTGCGCTTCTGTTGATAAACAAAGAGCGCAAAGACCTGATCCGCTGGATTTCAGTGGGCACAGCCCTACTCACTTTTGCCTTCTCGTTGGTAATGCTGGCGCAATTTGATTCCACTGACCCGGGTTTGCAACTGGTGGTGCGCGCGCCGTGGATCCAGATTGGCAGTAACTGGCGCATCGATTTCCATCTGGGGCTAGATGGCCTGAGCGTGCTGCTGGTCCTGCTCACCACCCTGCTCACCCCGATTGCCATGTTCGCGTCCTGGACGGCCATTGAAGAGCGCGTCAAAGAATACATGATTTTCTTTCTGCTCCTCGAAGTCGGCATGACCGGGGTGTTGGTGGCGCTTGACCTCTTCCTTTTCTACATTTTTTGGGAATTTACGCTGGTGCCAATGTATTTCCTCATCGGCATCTGGGGCGGCAAACGCCGAATTTACGCAGCTATCAAATTCTTCCTGTACACGATGGCCGGATCGATTCTGATGCTGGTGGCCGTGCTTTGGTTGGGAACGGTACAAGGGACTTTCGCCTACCCGGCACTGGCAGCCATGAGTGGGATTCCATTTGACGTGCAGCGCTGGCTGTTTCTGGCTTTCGCGGCGGCCTTTGCCATCAAGGTGCCCATGTGGCCGCTTCACTCCTGGCTGCCCGATGCCCATGTGGAAGCGCCCACCGCCGGTTCGGTGATA
>CAJWGI010000046.1 GCA_913031335.1 uncultured Anaerolineales bacterium
ATGGCGGTCCCATGCCGCGGGTACAATGCTAATTACCATCCCGGATGGAAGCGGGGAGCGCACTTTCTGACACAAACCCATCTGCAATGCAAACGCCAACACAGATTCCAGTGCAAGCACGATGGCATTCCCTTACAGCAGTGCCCTGTCGGGTCGCTGTCGTATGACCGCTGCGCCAGCACGAGTATATCACGGCACCCGGCCAGCTTGTGCCCTGCCCTCCCCCAGCACGGGACCCTCTCACACCTGCGGCAGCGGTTTTTAGCTTGGAATGCCCTCTGTGTGTCCGTCCACCCCCAGCGCCTGACCACTGATCTTGCTCCCGGCTTCGCAGCACAGAAACAGCGCCATATTAGCGACATCCCCGGCGGTGACGAACGTGCGCAATGAAGTCTGCCGTTCGTACTGCGCGCGCACTTCATCAGCGCTCATCCCCCGGGCTTGTGCTTCCCGGGCAATTACTGCTTCCATGCGTGGGCCCTCCACCGCGCCAGGACAGATCGCGTTTACTCGGATGGCGAACTCACCCAACTCCATCGCCAGTGTCTTGGTGAACCCGATCAGTGCCCATTTCGATGCCGCGTAGGGCGCGCGCCACGGGTAACCCAGCAGGCCGGCAGCTGAGGAAATATTGATAATCGAGCCGCCCGAACCATCTTTCAGCAACGGGATAGCGTGCCGGACGCACAGAAAGGTGCCCGTCAGGTTGACGGCCAGCGTGCGCTCCCAGTCCTGCAGCGCGATCTCTTCCACCGGCGCCGTCGGCCCGGCGACCCCGGCGCAGTTCACGAGCACATCCAGTCCACCAATACTGGCCCGCACCTCCGCGAACAGCCTCTCCACCTGCGCTGGATCGGCTACGTCCGCCGACGTGGCCCCGATGTCTGGTAACGCGGCGCGGCATTCCTGCAGCCAATCTGCCGCCACGTCGCAGATGTGTACCCGCGCACCTTTTTCCAGAAATGCTTCCGCAATCGTGCGGCCGATGCCAGAGGCCGCCGCTGTAATTAGAACACGCGAGTTATGCGCAGAAAGTTCCATTTCGTGCCTCCTCGCATCAATTTAGTTCACTGATCTGATACGTGGCCTTTTCCAACCAGTCCGTGTTAATCCTCACACCCCAGCCCGGGCCAGGCGGAATTTCCACCTTACCTTCCTGAGCTGTCAGCACCGGGGTATACAGCCCCGCCTGCCAGGGGTAGTACTCTGTTGTTTCAATCGAAAATTCAACATAGGGGCCAGCATTTGGGATTGCCCCCATCATGTGCAGCGAAAACACCGTCACCAGCGACAGATTGGCCGAATGGGGCACGCACGGCAGCTCGGCTCGTTCTGCCAAGGCGGCCACGCGCAGGCAGCGCGTTAGCCCGCCCACATAGCAGATATCGGGTTGCACAATGTCAAACGCCCGGGTTTCAACAATGCGGCGCCATTGCGACAGCGAGCAATCCTGTTCGCCGCCGGCCACATCAATCGAGAGCGCCTGCATCGCGCGTGTGACTTCGGCGCTCTGCTCGAACTCCCAGTAGGGGCACGGTTCTTCGTAGTGGCAGATACCGTGCGCGGTAAGCATGTTGCCGACTTCGATGGCTTTTGCAGGGGTATAGCAACAGTTGGCGTCCACTAGCAGGGCGACGTCATCGCCGAGGGCGTTGCGGATAGCAGGCACGATAGCTTCGGTGCGGCCGGGCCACTCGTCTTCATTTTGGCCACATTCTTTTCCAATGCGAAACTTAAAGGCTGTGTAGCCATGGGCAGCTCGAAGCCTCGCCATCCGCTCCGCCTCCGCTTCCGGCGTGATGTCGCGGCGCATACTGGAGGCATACACCGCAAATGGACGCGGCTGCCCACCCAGCAACTCGCACACACTCTTACCTTCCAGTTTGCCACGCAAGTCCCACAGCGCAGTGTCCAACCCAGCCAGCGCACGCCGCAAGTAGGATCCGGGGAACTTGAACTCAATTTCCACAATCCTGTTGAGCATTGCATCGATCTCCAGTGGGTCTGCGCCCAGTGCGCAAGGTGCAACCTGACGGTGCAGCACCAGCGCCGAAATGTCCGCGTTGTAGGTGGAAACCTGCCCCCAGCCCACTGCACCGTCATCCGTGCGCACCCGCACCAGTCCCACGTATTCGTTACAGAATGTTTCGATGCTTTGGATTCTCATCATCTCTGAATTTAGAACACAATCACATTGCGCAGCGCCTCGCCCCTGTTCACAGCGGCAATTGCCGCATTGATTTCTTTCAGTGGGTAGCGTGCACTTATCAGTTCATCCAGCTTGAGCCGCCCCTCTTGGTACAGCTCAGCCAGTTTAGGCACGTCCACGCGTAGACGGCCGGAACCCATTTTGCTGCCCAGGATGCGTTGACCCCTGTCAGCCAGAATAACCGGTTCAAACTGCATCTTGATTCCGGAAGCCGGCATTCCGACAATCACCAGCGTGCCCCCCTTGCGCAACAGCTTCAGTCCCTGCTCCATCGCCGTCACGTTTCCCACTGCGACGAATACATGACCCGCACCACACTGGGCGGTGAGCTCTCGCACAACCTCCCGCACATCATTTGTCGCAGCATTGATTGTGTGCGTTGCCCCAAACATGTTGGCTGCTTCCAGTTTTTTCTCGGCGAGGTCGACGGCGATGACCGGTTGCGCGCCGACCAACCTCGCGCCCTGCACACAGTTAAGTCCCACGCCGCCTATGCCAATCACGACCACGCTGCTGCCGGCCGACACCCGCGCTGTATTCATCACTGCGCCCAGACCGGTAATTACGGCGCAGCCCAACAAAGCAGCGCTGTCGAGCGGCATGTCCGCCGGCAACGACACAAGCTGCGATTCATCCACCACCACGTATTCGGCAAAAGCACCCGCGCGAAGCCCCTGCAAAACCGGTTGACCCTTCTCATTGCGAATGCGCTGTTCTCTGTCTATGGCGAGTTCAGTCTCGCACAGATGCGGGTCACCTATGGCACAGTAATAACAGCGCCCGCACGAGCGCATCAGGGTGACGACCACGTGGGCACCCGGCTGGATCAGCTTGACCCCCGGACCCACCTCCGTGACCACACCAGCGGCCTCGTGCCCGTAGATGGCCGGCAGAGTGCCGCCCCAGGCGCCTTCGGCATAGTGAATATCACTGTGGCAGATAGCACAAGCCGCAAGCTTAACTTTCACTTCCCCCACTTTGGGTGGGTCTATTGCAACTTCCTCAATCACAAGTTGCTGGCCAAATTCGTAACAGACGGCTGCTTTCATGTGGTACTCTCCCGGTGGAAATCAACGCCGACATCAGGTCGACCACATACTGGTGCGAAAAAAAACGCAATTCGGATTTTAACAGATTTGTGGAGAGCGCACGGTTCTACGTAGCATGTCCGCGCTTGATGCCCAGTAGTACATCTGACATCTTTGTTCTGGATAAAGTCGTGTAGGTTCTCGCCTTTGCTCCTTTGACTTGGCTGGTCGCGGATTAGGATATATCGATGCGACGGGTAATACCGACTTTAGCTGCGCAGACCGGTGGTTGTGCGTGCAGCAGTTTAGCGTCTTGCCTGACTTGTCGTTTGCAGCGATAATCCTGAGCAAGTGCTGTGAGCGGAAATGAACGACCTGATGTAATCAAATTGAGCGAAAAGTTCCTTACCGGACGAACAGCTATGATAACCGGAGGCGCATCCGGCATGGGAAGAGCGATGGCGCTGGCCTTTGCGCGTGCCGGTGCGGACATCTCCATCGGCTCTCTGCTGGCGGACAAGGAGAATATGAAGGTTGGTGGAGAACTTTCTTTTTTGCCCGGGCGGGATGAGTTGCAGGCCGCAAGGGGGGAAATCGAAAGGTTGGGTGTGCGCTGCCTGGCGCTGGGTCTGGACGTCACCGAGACGGAATCGGTGCAGGCCTTTTGCGACACAACCATCGCGGAGCTGGGCAAGATTGACATTCTGGCGAACGCGGCTGGCATCACCGCGGAGCACGCCATCAGTGGCCATTCGGAGGCGCTGTGGAGAAAGGTGATGTCAGTCAACGTGGATGGCGCCTTCCGCACCATCCGGCTAGCGCTACCAGGAATGATCGAGCGCAAATGGGGTCGCATTATTAATATCGCCTCCACGGCGGCTTCGGTCGGGGCGGCCACCTCAGGAGCGTATTGCGCTTCCAAGGCGGCGCTGGTCGGGCTTTCTCGCTGCGTCGCTCTGGAGGGAGCGCCTTACGGCGTTACCTGCAATGCCATCAGCCCGGGCTGGACAGACACGAACTTCGGGCGTGATTGGATGAGCGATATAGCAGTGGTGCAGGAAAAGCGCAGCGGCGAGGAGTACATCGCGGATGCAGAACAGGCTAACCCGCAGGGTCGCCTGATTCAAGTTGAAGAAGTGGCCGCGCTTGCCCTGTACCTTTGCCGCGAGGAGGCCCTTGCCATGACCATGCAGGATTTGACGCTCTCGGGCGGGTCGCTCTGGTAGTCGGCCGCAGCTTGACAAATCACCGACAATGCTGTTTCATGTATCTGTCGCAGTTGTAGCTTCTCTCTGGCAACATAACAGAATAGTGAGGCATACCTGGTGCAAGCATTGGCTGGCTTCAAACAGCTTCTAGATATCCGATCATCCCCCGCAAGTCGGGCCGGGTATCTGCGATGCAGGCTGCTTGCGTCCGGAGATCTTCTTCAGTCATGCTGTCAGCTGCTGAAAGGACGACTGTGACGTTGATGGATAATTCCAGAGAGATACGTGTCGCCGTGCGCGACCTGTGGAAGGTCTTCGGCCCGGACGGCCAGCGCGTGCTACAGGAGGACGGTGGCTGGGCGCAGTCCGCTTCGCGGGAGCAGGTGCAGGAAAAGACCGGTCACGTCATTGCCATCCGCGACATTTCTTTCGACGTCCACGTCGGGGAAGTTTTTGTGGTCATGGGTCTGTCCGGAAGCGGCAAATCCACTCTGGTCCGCTGTCTCATCCGGCTGATCGAACCCACACAGGGCATAGTTGAGATCGATGGTGAGAACGTCCTGGAGTACGACGTGGAGCAAATCATCGAGTTGCGCCGGCACAAGACCGGAATGGTCTTCCAACATTACGGCCTCTTCCCGCATCGCAACGTCATGGACAACGTGGCCTATGGTCTAGAGGTGCAGGGAATAGAGAAGGAGAGCCGCTATGCGACGGCGCTGGACGTGCTCGCGCGCGTCGGCCTGAAGGGGTGGGAGGAATCCTATCCGGACGAACTCAGCGGCGGTATGCAACAACGAGTGGGCATAGCCCGCGCTCTGGCGCTCGATCCTGAGATCCTGCTCATGGACGAACCGTTCAGTGGTCTTGATCCGCTCATCCGCCGCCAGATGCAGGATGAACTCATCGAATTACAGAAGCAGCTACACAAGACCATCGTGTTCATAACCCACGATCTGCTGGAGGCGCTCAAGTTAGGAGACCGCATCGCGATCCTCAGGGGTGGCAGCATGGTCCAGTTGGGCACTCCGGAACAGATAGTCATGACCCCGGCTGATGATTACGTGGAGGAATTCGTGAAGGACGTCTCCAAAGCCCGCGTGATGCGAGTGACCAGCATCATGCGCCCGCCGGCGCTGGTGCTTGAACACTCACAGCGTCTGCACTCGGCGGTCACGCTTCTGAGGGAAAACAATGCTGACGCGGCTTTTGTGGCGCAAAGCGATGGTTCCTACGCAGGGATGGTGACCCTCGAGGGTCTCTCGCGGGCGGAACATGAAGGTTCCTCAGATTTGAGTGCCGCGATTGATGACAGCGCCGATTCCGTGTCTCCGGAGACATCAGTGCAGGATCTCATTCCCATGGTGGCCGGAACCCGACACCCGATAGCCGTGGTGGACGAGAAGCGCCTCCTGGGTGAGGTTGACCGGCCGATCGTGCTCGATAGTCTGGCCGAGAGTCATGCCGCCCGGGCGGGGTAAATGTGATTGGCTGCTCGGCGGCGAGTGAACACCTGCCGTCTGCGCTGCCGTCACGATGCAGTGGCTGACCGGATTGCGCGAATTGCCGGCAATTCAAAGGGTGAACGAACATGATTGATTTTCCCTCATTTGACTTTCAACTGGACAAATTGATTGACCACTTCGTCAAGTGGCTGACCGCCGACTGGCGCTTCCACTTCTTTCGAGGGGTGAGCGCCACAATTCTCTGGCCGCTGGTGCGCCTTGAGAAGTTTCTACAGTGGCTGCCCGTGACCGTCATCATTCTAGCGGTTGCTCTGCTGGCATGGTGGTCTGTGCGCCATAAACGCACACGCAAAGAGCTATTCATTGTGCTCGCCGAGGCGGCTGCAATAGGCCTTGGCCTGACCTTGATAGGTCTGGCTCAGGAGCAGTCGGCATCAAATGGAACCTGGGAATGGGCGGGCCGCTCCCTGCTGGCAGCGGCCGTGGCAATTGCCGGCGGCTTCTGGGCTGTGGGCGGCCGCCGGCCGGGTCTGCCAGAACTGGCCATGGCTGGTTTTATGTTCATCGGTGTGGTTGGCTTATGGGACGCTGCCATGACAACCTTGGCTGTCGTGGGGGTTGCGACCACGATCGCCATAATGGTGGCAATACCGACCGGCATTGTCATGGCCAAGAGCGACCGTCTTCAGGCTGGGATTAGACCTATCCTGGACCTGCTGCAGACAATGCCCAGTTTCGTATACCTGGTACCGGCGCTGATGCTCTTCGGCCTCGGCAAGGTGCCCGCCATCATGGCCACGGTGATGTATGCCGTGGCACCGGGAATCCGCTTGACTAATTTGGGCATCCGCCTGGTGGACAAGGAGCTGATTGAGGCCGCACACGCTTTCGGCACGGCGCCGCGGCAGATGCTGTTTAAGGTGGAACTGCCGCTGGCGTTACCGACCATCATGGCTGGCATCAACCAGGTCATCATGGCGTCGCTTGCGATGGTAGTGATCGCGTCAATGGTGGGCGCTGCGGGGCTGGGAATTGAGGTGCTGCACGGAATTGCACGCCTGAAAGTGGGCCAGGGGTTCAACGGGGGGCTCAGCATTACGCTGCTTGCCATCATCATCGACCGGGTCACGCGGGGGCTCCAGCCGGGTCGCGAGTCAGCTGGAGAGCCTGCTTGAAGCGGGCACTCGCTTAAAGCAAAACGGGGAGGTCTTATAGAACACCTCCCCGTTTTTTGTTATCGGCAAGAAAACAGCTCTGTTGCTCCTGCCGGTTGCTTGACCGTGCGGACAGGCCTCAGTAGGCCGCCACGGCAGCCTTGATGCCTGCAGCGGCTTCCTCGGTCACCCACGGTGTCCACTCATCCTCAAAAGTCTGAAGGTAGTAGACCGCGGTATCCATCGCGGAGGCGTCGTTCTCTTCCATGTAGGCTCCGAGATCGTTGACCATTTGCGTACCCACGAACATCTTCGAGAGCATCGCCGCTACATCCGGGGCGCGATCCAGCAGGCCAGCGTGTACCAGTTTGTGGATGTCGTCCACGCTGTAAGCACAGGCTTCATCCACCGTGCCGAAGGGATCTGATTCTGTGGCCACACTGATAGCGTCCCAGCACTCTTTAGTGTAGGTCGGCTCCTCGATTTGCCACATCTTGTACTTGCCCAGAACCCAGGTCGGCTCCCAGTAGTACGAAAGCACCGGCATATTGTTCTCGACCGCACTGGCAAGAGAAGCATCAATGCCGGCCGCCGAGCCGGGCTCCATCACGTTGTAGAACTCATCCATGCCGTAGGCAGTAGCTTTGACACGCATGATCTTCTGGCAGTTCCAGCCGACGATGCAGTTCGTCCACACACCCTTGCTGGGGTCTTCGGGGTCCTGGAACAGTTGCGCCACGTCTGCATCCAGCAGGTCGTCTATCGTAGTGATGCCATGCTCCTCATGGGTGTACAGCGGGATGTACCAGCCCTGGGTGGATTTTTCGAAGACCTGCCCCAGGTCCACGATGTTACGGGCAGCGATCTGTTCGTTGTACCATTCCATGGTATTCATCCGCCATCCTTCCATATTGACATGTACATCTCCCAGTGGCAGTCCCACCTTCATGACATCGGTGGTCTCGGTGATCTCCTCAACCGGGTAGCCGTAGCCGTGCTCGGTAACGTACATGGCGATCGCGTTCAGAATCCACATACTCTGCCAGCTCCCGTCGTGGAACAGGATCGGCTCCTTGGGGCCTGCTGCCTCCGCGCTGCCTGCCTTGCCACCAGTAGGTGTGTATACAACCGGCGGAGGCCAGTTATCCTCTGAAGCAACGTTGTCCGCACTCAACTGGAAGACCGCCAGGGCCTCACCAGTCGCACAGTCACCATACTCATCACAACTC
>CAJWGI010000047.1 GCA_913031335.1 uncultured Anaerolineales bacterium
GGGCGGCGCGGTGCAACGCAACCGCGCCAAGCGCCGGCTGCGCACAGAATTGCGCGTCCAGAGCGCCCGCCTCGCCCCGGGCTGGGATCTGGTGTTTATCGCGCGGCGGCCCATCCTAGATTGCAGCATGCCGGTGCTAAGTGCAGCGGTGGCCGAGCTGCTGTCACGCGCCGGATTGCTGCAAAGTGAGCCATAGATGAGTGGTTTTCTGCTCGGCGCGATTAATCTCTACCAACGGTTACTTTCGCCGCTGCTGCCACGCTCCTGCCGCTTCCAGCCCAGCTGCTCGCATTACGCCCACACGGCCATCGCACGTTTTGGCGCGCTGAATGGCATCGTGCTGGCAGCCAGGCGCGTGCTGCGCTGCCACCCATTCAACTCCGGCGGTCACGACCCGGTACCCGAATCACGCACGGATTCCGCACCGGCCGGGCAAGGGCTCGCCTCGTGAGCCGATTGGCGCAATCATGCGAATTGGCCTGAAATCTCGCTACGTATTCACGCTGCTGGGCATGCTGCTGCCGCTTCTCAGCACATGCGGCGGGACGCTCCCGGCCACGTCATGGCCGAACGCCACACTCGTCGCGGACACATTGATGGTCTCCAACAACACCGCCGTCTACGCACTCTCTCCGGACAACGGAACGTTACGCTGGCAGTTCCCGCGCGAGGGCGACCGCATTGCCAGCCAACTTTATACCGCCCCGGTGCAGTATAAAAACTGGGCGCTGCTCGGATCCGACAACAAACACGCTTTTGCAGTAAACATCGAAACAGGGCAAGAAGAATGGCGCTTTGACGCCAGTGGCAATCGCGCCGGCACCGCGCCCGCGGCTGCGAGCGCCAGCGCCACAATGCTCTTTTTCACTGCTGACAACACGCTGCACGCCCTGCGACCCTCCACCGGAGTACCGGCGTGGACATTCCAGGCAGAGGAAGAACTCTGGGCCGCTCCCGCCGCGGACAGCGAGCGAGTGTACCTGCCGGGCATGGATCATCGCCTGACCGCTCTGGACATTGATAGCGGTTCTCAGCTGTGGCAACAGGAACTTGACGGTGCACTGGCGGATACTCCCACCCTTTCCGAGGGTACGCTCTACCTCGGCGCGCTCGCCAAGCACGCCTACGCGATTGACGCCGCCACTGGCAGAAAAAAGTGGCGCGTCGACGCAGCCGGCTGGGTGTGGGGCAGTCCGGCGGTAGCGGGCGATAAGGCGTATTTTGCAGACCTTGACGGGAACGTATATGCGGTGGATGCAGAAACTGGCCGCGCTCACTGGCAAAGCCCCCCGCTGGATAGCGCCGTGCGCGGCAGCCCGGCTTTCGACAATGACACAGTGTTCGTCGCCACCGATGGCGGCTTTCTGTATGCATTGGATGCGACCAACGGAAACCGGCGCTGGGGATTTCAGGTGGACGGCAATAACGCAGATCGATTGCTCGCCGACCCCATCGCCGCCGATGGGCTGGTGTACATCACCGCGATGGCCGGCGAAAATCTGGTTCTGGCCTATCAGCAGGAATCCGGGCAGCTGGCGTGGCGGTTCCAGCCCGAGGGTTAGGTATACCCGGCAATCATGTGGAATCAACTGATCATTTTCCCCTTCACCAACACTCTATTGCTGCTGTATGGGTGGTTGGGAAACAGCTTCGTGTTGTCGCTGATTCTGCTTACCCTGCTCATCCGCTTGCTGCTCATTCCCCTCACAGCGAAACAGCAAAAATCGCAGGCGAAGATGCAGGCGATGCAGCCGGAAATCAAGCGTGTTCAGGAAAAGTACAAGGGCGAGCCAGAGCGCATGCAGAAGGAACTGAAAAAGATTGGCTACAACCCGGCCTCCATGCTGGGCGGCTGCCTGCCGATGCTCATCCAGTTTCCCATCCTGATTGGCATGTACCGTTCCATACTGCGTGCAATTCCGGCCGCCCCACTACAAATGGTAGATTTATATCAAGCCGCATATCCTTCGTGGTTCCCCGACTTCCACAAGATGATACCGGTCAATCGCCGTTTTCTGTGGATGGACCTCAGTCAGCCGGACCGACTCTACCTGCCGTTCTACCCCAATGTCGGCATTCCCATCCTGCCGGTGCTGGTATATCTGACAACCGTGCTGCAGCAGAAAATGATGACACCGCCCACAGCGGACCCGACAGACCAGTCGGCGCAGATGCAGCGCTCGATGATGACGATGATGCCGCTCATGTTCGCCTTTTTCGCGCTGCAATTCTCATCAGGGCTTTCCATCTATTTCATCACCGCGAATATAGCCACTATCGCGCAATACATGTTTCTCAACCGCGAAAGACTGGAGTGGAACAATGTGAAGATGCCCGGCGGGCTGCGGCTGCGGCTCCCAACCATCGCTGCTGCTCCCGTGACCAGCAAGGTCTCGCCCAAACTATCCACGGCGGGAACGCCGGCCAATCCGACCCCCGCTGCCGAGAAGAAAATCAGCCGGCGCAAGGCGAAGCGCCTTCGCGCCAGAAAGGCAAAAGGCGGCTCGCGCAAGCGCTGAGGACGACATCTTAGAGGGACATTATGGAACCAGAACGCGCCAGCTTAGAAATGATCGCTCCGGACGTGGAGACAGCAATCGAACGTGCCCGGGCAGAGTTAGGCGTGCCGGAGGGCGACCTCGAGGTGGAGGTGCTTGACGAGGGCGACCCGGACTCCGGCCGCGAGGCGCGCGTGCGCGTGCTGTTGCCGGGGAGCGAACCACAACCTGAAGACGACGTCACTGCAGCAGCGCGTGAGGTGGTCTCCGAACTACTCGGCCACATGGAGATTGAAGCCGAGGTGCGAGTCCGCTATCAGCAGGCCACCTCCGCAGGGGAAGACCCTGCCGTGCAAATGGACATCGAGGGAGAAGACTTGGGCATGCTCATCGGAAAGCGGGGCGAAACGATGGCCGCACTCGAGTACATTGCCCGCCTGATAATGGCGAGCAAACTTGACCGCTGGGTGAACCTGAATGTGGATGTGGGCGGCTACAAAAAGCACCGCGAGCAGCAGCTGCGCCGGCTCGCTCAGCGCATGGCGCAGCAGGTGCACCAGTTCGGGCGACCGATTTCACTAGAGCCGATGCCCGCAAACGAAAGGCGTATCATCCACATAACTTTGCAGGACCACGCCGGAGTGACCACCGAGAGCAGCGGAGAGGGCGACCGCCGCTCGGTCACCATTCAGCCGGACTTGCGCCGTTAGCCGCCGTGCGGCATGCGCTGCTCTGGTATAATCCTCTGGAAAGCAACCCGGTGCTGCCAACGCGGATGTAGATGACGCGGATCTATTCTTTTGTCAACCAGAAAGGCGGAGTAGGAAAGACCACTACAGCCATCAATCTGGGCGCCTATCTAGCGACCCTTAATCAACAAGTGTTGCTGGTGGATCTCGATGCGCAGGGCAACGCAACATCCTGTCTCGGGGTGGAAAAACGCGACATAAACGCGGGAACCTACAATCTACTCATCCGCCCGCAGGCTCGCCTGCATGCCAATACCATGCGCAGCGCAGCGCTAAGAATGTCGCTCGTGCCCTCTTCGCCGGCGCTGGCCGGAGTGGAGGTGGAGTTGGTCAGCGAGCCCAACCGGGCGGAGCGGTTGCAGCGGGCGCTTTCCCAAGCCAACGGCTACGACTATGTGCTCATCGATTGCCCGCCTTCGCTCGGGCTTCTAACCTTGAACGGCCTAGTGGCGGCCCAAGAGGTGGTGATTCCGGTGCAGTGCGAATACCTTGCACTGGAAGGATTGGGGCAACTGCTGGAAACTATATCGCGTGTGCAAAGCGCATTCAACGTAAAATTGCAAATCCGCGGCCTGCTTATGACCATGTACGATTCACGCGTCAATCTCTCCCGGCAAGTGGTGGAGGAAGTGCGTCGCCATTTCCCTGACAAGGTTTTCAGCGTGGTTATCCCGCGCAACGTGCGTCTGGCCGAGGCGCCCTCGCATGGACAGCCCATCATCACCTATGCGCCCCACTCCACCGGAGCGGAAGCGTACGCCGACCTGGCCAGCGAGGTGTTGAGCGGCGACAACACCCCGGAACCCGCGTCCACATGAGTATGGCGAGGACCGGCCCCCGAGTTCCATTTTCTCTGCTGAACGGACACGAATCCAGAATCGATACAGGTGACCAATGGCAATAAAACGAGGCTTGGGGCGCGGGCTGGACGCGCTTATCCCGACGGCTGATTATTACGGTGAAGGCGCCACGCAGATAGCGCTGAGCGCCATCCGCCCCAATCCGCGCCAGCCGCGCGTCCGCTTCGACCCTGACGAACTCGCCGAACTCGCAGAATCCATCCGCACACATGGCATCCTGCAGCCACTGGTGGTGGCGCGCACCGAAAACAGCGCCGAATTCACGCTCATCGCCGGCCAGCGGCGCCTGAAAGCTGCGGCGATAGCGGAGCTGCGCACTGTGCCGGCCGTGGTACGAGACTTTCCCAGTGACGCGGAAATGCTGGAGTTGGCGCTAATTGAAAACTTGCAGCGCACCAACCTGAACCCGGTAGAAACCGCCACGGCGTATCAAGCACTAGCGGACGATTTCGGTCTGGCGCATGACGAAATCGCCCGCAGGGTGGGCAAACAACGCACCACGGTGAGCAACACCCTGCGACTGCTGCGCCTGCCCGCGCCCGTGCAATCCGCGCTCACGGACGGAAAAATCAGTGAGGGCCACGCCCGCGCGCTGCTCGCGCTGCCCACGCCCGAAGCGCAACAATCCGCGCTGGGCACAGTACTTTCCAGAGGCCTAAATGTCCGCCAGACCGAAACGCTGGTGCGCAAGCTTCTCGGCGCGCGCCCGGCAAGCACGCCAGTGGAAGAGCGCCCCCGGGTCGAGATAGACCTTGAGGACCGGCTGCGCGCATCCCTCGGTACCAAGGTCAACCTGCAGCGCAATCGCAAGGGCGCCGGCCGCGTGGTCATCCACTTCTACTCCGACGAGGAGTTGGACGCACTCACCGAGCGCTTGCTGCACCCCTGACGGGCGTTCTCACCCGCCAGAAAAGCAGCCAATGCCTCCCGAATTCGCACTAGTTAACGGGCGCATCCGCACGCTGGACGCGCAGATTGGAGCTGTGCAAGCACTCGCCGTCCGCGGCGAGAGAATCAGCGCCGCCGGAACGGATGACGAAATAGCAGCTTTGGCCGACGCGCACACCGAGGTGATTGACCTGCGTGGCCGGCTGGTGCTGCCCGGCCTGACGGACGCACACTGCCACTTCGAGCAATTCGCGCGCACGCGCACCCAGATCGACGCCGGCCAAACCAGCAAACAGCGCGTGCTGGAAATGGTCGCTGAACGCGCAGCGGCCACCCCGTCGGGCGAGTGGATAAGCGGACACGGATGGAATCAGACCGACTGGGACGGGGAGTTTCCCACCGCTGCCGAACTGGACGCGGTGGCTCCGGAGCACGTGGTCTTTCTCACCGCGCGCTCGCTGCACATGGCCTGGGTGAACAGTCTGGCGCTGCGCCGCGCTCGAGTGGACAGCGACAGTGCTGACCCGCCCGGCGGCCGCATCGGCCGCGATGCCAGCGGCACGCCCTCCGGGTGCCTTTTCGAAACTGCCATCGATCTGGTCTCTGCCGTCATTCCCGAACCGACGGTGGCGGAGTTAGCAGCTATGATGGAAGCGGCACAGCGGGCGGCGTGGCGCGTCGGCCTGACCGGTCTGCATGATTACGACCGTCGCAGCGCATTCTTGGCTCTGCAGCAACTTCGCTCTGAAGGTAAACTCGGTCTACGGGTGGTGAAGAACATCCCGGTCGAGCTGCTGGATGAAACCCTCGCCCTCGGCCTGCGCAGCGGGTTCGGGGATGACTGGCTGCGCATCGGCGGCATCAAAGTGTTCATGGACGGCGCGCTTGGCCCGCGCACCGCGAGCATGATTTCCCCTTACGAAAACGAAAGCGGAAACTACGGCATGGTAGTGACCGACAAGGAGCAGCTGTTTGAATGCGCCAGCCGCGCCAGCGCGAACGAGATGGCTATGACGGTGCACGCCATCGGCGACCGCGCAAACCACGATGCGCTCGATGTTTTAGCACAGCTGCGCCGAGAGGAGGCCGCCCGTGGCCAGCCGCCAGCTGCTCGGCGGCATCGCATCGAACATGTGCAGCTGCTGCACCCCGACGATTATCAGCGCCTGGGCGCGCTGCAGCTAATCGCCTCCATGCAACCCATCCACGCCACGGCCGACATGTTCATGGCCGACCGCCACTGGGGCGCGCGCGCCGCCGGCGCTTACGCCTGGCGCACCCAGTTAAGCGCTGGCGCGACCCTTGCTTTTGGCAGTGATGCGCCGGTGGAGAGCATTAACCCGGTAGAGGGGATTCACGCCGCCGTGACGCGCAAACGAGCGGACGGCACGCCCGGACCCGATGGCTGGTTTCCGCAACAGCGCCTGAGCGTGGAGGAAGCCGTGCGCGCGTACACCTTGGGGTCAGCCTACGCGGCGCATCAGGAAGAACAGCTCGGCACGCTCCAACCCGGTAAGCTGGCCGACCTGATTGTGCTCGACCGCGACATCTTCCGCTGTGACCCGATGGAGATCCACGCCGCCAGCGTGCTAGGCACCATGGTTGGCGGCGAGTGGAAGCAGCGCGCCCCTGAATTAAGCTGAAGGGTAAAGGCGGCCCTCAAGTCTCCGAGAAACCAAGGTCGCGCGCTGCCGGAACCCCGGCCAGCGAGGTTGCGGCAAATATCCCGGCGATGACCGCATCGGCCACAACCGCGGCTGCCACCGCGCCAACCATGCCCGCGTCTCCCGGCCGTTCGCCGCTTGAGAGCGCGAACACAGTGTCGCCATCGTGGGGCAGGTGCAGCGGTCGGATCACCCGCGCGAGGCCATCGTGCGCCATCTGTGCCACCTTCGTCGCGCCTGCTTTGGTCTGGGCGACATTCGTGGCCACAATCGCGAGCGTCGTGTTCTCATTCGCGAAGTGCACTTCCTCGCCTCGGCTCAGAGCTTGTTCTGCCAGTTCCGTCGAATCCGCAAATCCGTCACCACGAGCGTGGCGCGCTCCGGCAAGAACCTGTTGGGTCTGGGGATGATAGACCTCCCCTAGCGCATTGGTAACGGCCAGCGCGGCAACCACCGTCCCATCATCAAGCAATTTGCTCGCGGTTCCCAGCCCTGCCTTGGTGGCGCGCTCGAAACCGAGCATCTTCCCGACCGTGGCGCCCACGCCGGCACCCACGTTGCCCTCGGACAGCGGCCCGCGGCGGGCGGCCTCGCAGGCAGCATATCCAGCGGCCGCATCCGGGCGCACGTCGGCGCGCCCAATGGCAAGGTCGTAGAGGATCGCCGCGGGTACAATCGGCACTGCAGCGACTGAAGTGGGATAGCCGTGCCCGCGCTCCTCCAGCCAGCGCATCACCCCGTCAGCGGCTGCCAGCCCAAAAGCGCTGCCGCCCGCCAGCAGGATGGCGTGCACCTTTTGCACCGAACTTAACGGATGGAGCAGGTCGGTTTCGCGCGTTCCCGGCGCGGAGCCGCGCACATCCACGCCCGCCACCGCGCCCTGGGGGCAGAGCACCACCGTGCAACCGGTGGCGGCCTGGCGGTCGCTCCAGTGCCCCACCCGCAACCCAGGCACATCGGTCAGCGCGTTGTAGTGCGTCACCGCAACACCCGTTCGTCACCCTTCCGCACTGTTGTTCCCTGCTGGTCCATGTGTTCCATCAGCGCGAGCGCGTATTTGCGACTGGTGCCGAAAAGGTCGCGCACGCCCGCCACTGTGACCGAGCCGGCTGCGCGGATTTGTGCCTTTATCTGCGCCTCCATCGCCGCGTATGTCTCCGCCAGGAACAGCACCTCGGCAGAGACAGCCAGCAGCGTGCTCCGCTCCAGCAGCGCGGCAAGCACCTCCTCTCCGACCGCAGCGACCACTTCTTTGCGCGAGGGGGTATTGTGCGCGTCATCCCGGAAGCGCGCCAGCAATGCTTCCACTCTCCGCTTCTGGAGGTCGTCAAACTCCACTCGGTGCTCCGGCAGGCGCAGCGAGATTCCGCTTTCTGCAAGGTCGCCCGCGCCGGTGCAATGTTTTATCAGCGCATTGAAGGCGCGCGCCGGCAGGCCGAGGCGGCTCTTGAGCTC
>CAJWGI010000048.1 GCA_913031335.1 uncultured Anaerolineales bacterium
GGCTTCGTAATTGACCAGTTTTTTTTCGTGGCCAGAAGCAGGTTTGATTCGCGCAACGCCGAGCTGCCCGGCCTTGCGCGAATCATCACCCGCCTGCCGGCCGAGAACGTGGTTGAGACCCCGCCGGGGCACTATCTGGAGGGCGGCGACGTGGTGCTCGCGCCCGGACACCTTTACCTCGGCCTCGGGCAGCGCTCCAATCGCACGGCCATCGATTGGCTGGCGGCAACACTCGCCGCGCGCGGCGTGCAGCGAAAGCTGGTTCTGGTACCGCACGATGTACTTCATCTGGATTGCTGCTGGAATGTACTCGCGCCCTATCTCGCGCTCTGGGCGCCCGCCGCGACCGGGCAGATGCGCACCCTCAGCGGCGAAGCGTTTTCCCCGCCCTGCCAGTGCCTGCCAGTAAGTCGTGCCGAGCAAGATACGCTCACCACCAACGTGCTCTGCGTGCAGCCCGGCCACATACTCGCCCGCGACCACCCGGCCTGCGCACGCGTACACGCCGCCTTGCGCACCGATTTCGGCTACCGCGTCACGGCGCTCCGCTTCGACTGCGTGCCCTCGCTCGGCGGCTCTATTCGCTGCGCCACACTCCCGCTGCAACGCTCTTAGGCCTGCTAAATTATGGACGGAGGCAACACGACCAACATCGTTGAAACACGCAATCTCAGCAAACAATATCCCAGCGCAGCCGCCACCAAACTGGGGCTGCTTGTGGCTTTCATCGGAAAAACCCCTGGAGCAAAGTGGATGGCTGGCTGTGTTGCTGGCGGTCACTCCGGCAGCTCTGGACGGCATGATGGTACCCACCTTCGTCATGCCGGACTTCATGCAGACGCTCGCGCGCATCACGCCGCACGCGTGGGCGCTGGCGAGCTTTCAGGATGTCATCGTGCGCGGGCTAAGCGTTAGCGCCATCTGGGGCGAAGTCAGCGCATTGCTCGCCTTCGCGCTCGCATTTTTCGGGTTTTCCCTGTGGAGGTTTCGCTTCGAGTAGGCTCGCACAACTACGCGACTTTCGCAGATATTTCTCCTCAATCTCTCCAAGTTGCGCCAAGCACCGATTATCCTCACCGTTAGGCTGATGCTGTGTGCCGAACCAGCTGTCAAGAATATCTCTGGCCACCACCTCCGCAGTAAGCCGAATGGAGAGACAAAGCACATTCGCGTTATTCCATAGCCGCGCCCCGCGGGCTGTCTCGGCATCAGCGCACAAGGCAGCACGGATGCCCGGCAGCTTGTTGGCCGCCAAACATACTCCGGTCCCCGTCCAGCAAAACAAAATACCCTCATCCGCCTCTCCGGCCACCACCCGTTCCCCCACCTGTTGCGCAACTGCGGGCCAGTACTCCTGACGGTCCGCCAGCGGGCCGAAGAGCGCGACTGTGTGCCCGCGCTTCTGCACCTCTTCGACCACGCAGTCTGTCAGGTGCGTACGCTCATCTGAGCCAATGGCTATTTTCATTGCGGGTTCTCCTGAGCAGCGCGTTCATGCTATTATAACCGCCTGATGAGCGCAGCCCTAAAAAAATGCAGTGGGGCGTAGTCGGCCACGAGTGGGCGGTGGCCACGCTGGCGCAGCACATCCGCGTCGGCCGCGTGCAACATGCCTACTTATTCACCGGCGCGAGCGCGATCGGCAAACACACCCTCGCCGTGGCTTTCGCGCGGGCGCTGCTATGCGAAGAAGAGAACGCCCCGTGCGCCGAGCCAAATCAGTGCCGCAGTTGCACGCTCATCTTAGCGGCCAAACACCCCGACGTGCGCATGCTGGCCCCGGTTATCAGCGGCAAGATTATTAACACCGCCAAAATCGGCATCGAGCCAATTCGTGAGCTCATCCGCCAGTTTTCGCTGCGGCCAATGGAGACCGAACGGCGCGTGGCCATCATCACCGACTTCGAGGCGGCGGGGCACGCAGCCGCGGACGCACTGCTGAAGACGCTCGAGGAACCACCCGGCAACAGCATCATCATCCTCACCGCAGAAAGTGCCGCCGATTTGCCGCCCACCATCGTCTCCCGCTGCGCCCGGATGGCGCTGCGCCCGCTTCAGCGCGCCGTTGTGCAATCGGCCCTGAGCGAGCTCTGGGGTTGCGCGCCCGAGCAGGCCGAGCTGCTGGCGCGCCTGTCCGGCGGACGTCTCGGCTGGGCAGTGGATTTGCGCAGCGATGAGTCCGCGCTCGAGGCCCGCGCCCAGCGCCTTTCCGAATTGCGCACGCTCTTGCCGGCAGCGCGCGTCGAACGCTTTGCCTATGCTGACGAATTGCGCAAAGACCGCAGCGCGCTCGTCGCCACCCTTGACCTGTGGGGCTGCTGGTGGCGCGATGTAATGCACGTCGCCGCCGGCGCAAGCACCGCGCTCACCAACGCGGACCGCAGCGCGGACATACGCTTTGCAGCCGACCAGTTAACCGCGGCCGATGCCGCCCGCGCCGTTGCCTCCGTGCGCGCTGCGCAGGCGCGTCTGGAGCGCAACGCTAACGCGCGCCTGGCGCTGGAGGTGCTGCTGCTCGACCTACCGCACATTAGCATCGCATAGCACTCTCAGAAAGCCGCGATTCTGGCGCGCCGCGCAGCATCGCCGCCGGAATTCACGCCGCAACACACAGCAAAACACCGAAAAATCAAATCCGTCAACCCTCCGCAGATGCCATTGGAGCTGCGGAAATATTCTCTTGACTCTTTTTAGTTTTCCTGTGTATTTATTATATGTGCAAGGCGAGTGTGGCACAGATTATTCTACTGGGCAAGACGTACTAGCACACCTTGCCGTACCAAACAGGACTGGCTCGTTTCTAGGGCTTGGCTGCAGTAAATCCTGAAAATATTGTCATCAACGAAAAACCGAAACGAATCAAAACGGGACACCCGAAACTCCGGAAGGAGGCCTACGGATCTATGGACGCTGATAAGAAAAAGCAGATCATCTTATGTTCTCCCACTGATGACGACATGCGTGGGCCTCTTCAAGAAGGCAAGGAAAACAAGTTTTATGGCCGGTTTTTTCCGCCGCTAGGTTTATTGTTCGTCGCTCAGGCACTCAAAAATGCCGAATATAATGTTAAATTTTTTGACGGCAATCTCGCCGGTCAATATATAGATGAATTGCTCAAGACGGTTCAAGATCACCACCAGGAAATTGTTTATGTTGGCTTCTACCTTTCTTTTCTTCAGATCAAAGATTTTTTTGAAATTGTCATAGCGATCAAAGAGATCGGCTCGCAAATAAAGATTGTTGTTGGCGGGCCTTTTCCTGCCGTGTTTGCCAGGAAAATTATGGAATCGGAACTGGTAGATGTCTGCTGCACCGGTGACGGTGCGGAAATCGCAGTTAGAATTGCAAAAGCTCTCAACGATGAGGATAATTTTGCCGACATTCCGAACATTGGATTCAGAAGAAATGAGGATGTGGTTTTTAATGCAAAGACCTTCCGCGACGAGCTGAATAAAGACAACTTCATCAGGTATGAAAATTTCTTGGATGTGGAAGAGTACGTTGGAAATTTCGACCTTTATTTGGGCTGAGAATTGGACCCGGAAATCAATCGGGCGATACCCATATTAACCGGCCTGGGTTGTTCTTATAAATGCACCTTCTGCGAAAATGCCTTGCTGGGGCACAAGCATTTCAGCATGTCCGCTGACGACGTGATGGAGCAGATTCTTTATTATAAGGAGAACTTCAACATCGATTCCTTTGCCTTTTTCGACGAAGATTTTTTTCACGACAAGAAAAGGCTGTTCCAATTGATCGAATTATTGGAGAAACATGATTTAGGAATAAAATGGGGCGCGCAATCACGGGCAAATTACATCCGGTCTCGGTATATAGATGCGGGTGTATTGAAGCGTTTAGCGGCGGCTGGCTGTGTTCGCATATCAATGGGCGTAGAATCCGGCGCTCCGAGAATGCTGAAAAAAATAAAAAAAGGCCTGACTCGGGAAATGGTTCTCAATGCTGCAGAAATTGCCAAAGATTCTAGTATCTATTTTTCTTATTCGTTTATCGTCCAGCTTCCGGGTGAAACCAGGTATGAGTTTCTGCAGACATTCGATTTAATTCACAAGCTGCAGACGACAAAGAAGAATAGTTTTGTGTCGGCCATTCATTATTATTTGTCTTATCCAGGAACGCCATTGTCGCTTGAAATGGAAGAAGAACATGGCATTAAACTGGAAGGTCAACTGAGTTTCGAGGATTTTGCTCTCTATGATCTAAAAGAATATAACTCGCTTGTCAATCCGCAACCGGCAGCAATGGACATGGTACGAGAATGTGCCTTGTTTCACTTTAGGCATCGGGAATATGTCTTCAATTTCGAAAATGCTTTGCGTAGTCCCTTGAGACTCACAAAACTAATCTATCCTTATATCTTTCGAATAATCGGAAACATTCGTTACCATTTTAATTTCTATTACCTACCTTTCGAAATATACTTTGACCGAGGTATAAAAAGGGTCATGGGTAAGTAGTGTCGGGCGCGCCGCGCAGCAGCGCTGCCGGAATTCACGCCGCAGCACACAGGAAAATACCGAAAATATGGCTTACTGCGAATCGCTCCCCGACGCTGCCTATTGGCAGCCGGCATACGCGCCCAAACCTTAAAAGGTTACGTTCTGGTCACGGGGCGCAGATGCGTTACTGAAAGGGCGCACACGCCACACCGACAGGTTTTACTCCCTTAAAAAATGCGGGTTTTTTAACATTTCTCGACCCGCCGGGGTTGCCCCGCCGCCACCCGGCTGCTACAATCTCCGCCACTAGGGTCTCGTGGTGCCGATTCGGTTTCAACGCTGGAAACGAGTTTCGCATCAACCCAACTGTAATCGACCGCACGCTCCCCGGTGCGTGGCCCCGGTCGCAACAAAAGTGGAATCATAATATTTTGCCCAGCGAGGAGAGGTTGTGTGCTGCTTTTTTTCACCCTGCATTTAGTGATACCTGCATTGTTTCCACCTACATATGCCGGTTTCGCTGGCATCACGCACAGGGGAAGCGATGAGGCCTGAAAGGGTCTGGCGCGCGGCTCTGGGTGAGCTGCAGCTGCAGGTCTCCCGCTCCACCTTCGACACCTGGCTGCGCGACGCCCGCCTTGTTTCGTGTGAGGATGGCGAGTACATCGTCGGCGTCGAGAGCGGTTTTGCCCGCGACTGGCTCGATGCGCGCATGCGCACCACCGTTGAACGCACGGTCGCCGGGATTGTCGGTCGAACGGCATCGGTTTCCTTTGTGGTGTGGCCGCGAGAGCCCGCGAAAACGACCGGTGAAACACATCTATTCCCGGAGGCCCCGGTCGAAAACCCCGCCCACCACTCGAGCGACCCGGCGCCGGGTCGCTCTTTTGACGATTTCGTGGTCGGGCCAAGCAGCCGCATGGCGCACGCCGCCGCGCTCGCTGTTGCCGAGCGCATCCGGCCGGGACACAACCCTCTCGTGCTCTACGGAGATGTCGGCCTTGGCAAAACCCATCTTCTGCACGCGATAGCACGCGAATGCGCGCGCGCGCGCCGAAGCGCGCTTCTTGTAACAGCAGAGGCCTTCACCAATGAGCTCGTCGCCGCAATTCGATCGCGCTCCACCGAAACGTTCCGCGAGAAACACCGCTCGCCCGACGTGTTGCTCGTTGACGACATTCAGTTTTTCGTCGGCAAGAAGTCGTCCCGAGAGGAGTTTATGCACACACTGAGCGCGCTGTGCGATGACGGCCGGCAGGTTGTGCTGGCCTGCAACCAGCCGCTCTCTGGCCTCGCCGCGCTCGGGCCTCGGCTGTGCTCCCGACTGGGCTCAGGCCTGACGGTGGAGGTCTCCGCGCCCGATGCATCGCTGCGCGCAGAAATCCTGCGCGCGAAAGCGGCCGCGCTCGCGGAGACGATCCCCGACGATGTTCTCGCTTTTCTGTCCGAGCACGCGGGCGCGCATGTGCGCGCCTTGGAGGGCGCGTTGCACCGGCTAGTGGCTCACGCCCGCGTGCTCGGACAACCTATCGACATTGCATCTGCCGCCGATTCTATCGGTCGCGGCGAAAGCGGCAGCCACGGCGCTGCTCCCTCTGACCGCGTGATCGCCGCCGTGGCAAGCCGCTTTCATCTCACTCCACGCGAATTGTGCGGAAAGAGCCGGTCGCGCCGCGTCACTGTGCCGCGCCACCTGGCCATGCAGCTGCTTCGCGAGCAGGGAGACCGCTCTCTGGCGGAGATTGGCGCTCTGCTGGGAGGCAGAGACCACAGCACCGTAAGGCACGGGTGCGAGCGCGCACGCGCGATGCTCTCGCGAGACGAGGGCTACCGCGCACAGGCCGAGTGGCTGCGAGAGTATCTTTCCCTCGCCGCATAAGCCCACCCCCTCTCTTTTTTTAGGCCAGGCCCGCCCCGGGGATGCCGCGGCCCCTTTCCCCGCCCGGCCCGACTCTTTCGCCAGCTGCGCAGCGTCCGCGCGTCTCCTTTTGGAGGATTCTTTTCTTTCCTCTCTTTTGCCGGCCTCTCGTTGTGGACAATACAGCGAGGGAATCCCGTTCCGTTTTTTTTTCTGCCCCTGGCCACGGGCGGCGCCTTTCTGTTTTTCCCCACAGTCCCCTCTTTCCCCGGCCCTACGGCTACTACTATTTATTCAAAGAAAATAAGAGTTACTGGGGGAAATCGGCGCCACCACACAAGCCGGCAAGCTATTCGATGGACAGGCTCTCGCCCGGGGACAGAGGAAAGACGGTTGTATCGACTCGGTTTTCGACGGCGCGCTTCCACTCGTGCGCGTCCTGAGTGATTAAATCCCAGGTGTTGTAATGGATTGGCACCACCATTCGCGGCTTGATCATGGCTACGGCGAGGAGAGCATCTTTGGGACCCATCGTGAAATTATCTCCGATGGGAACAGCGGCAAGGTCGACCCCCTCGGCCCCTATCAAAGCCATGTCGCCAAAAAGGCCGGTGTCGCAGGCAAGGTAGGTTTTTTTTCCTTCTGCGTCGAGAAGGAACCCGCACGGGTTGCCGCCGTAAGAGCCGTCAGGCAGCCCGGACCCGTGCAGCGCGAGAGTCAGCTTCAGGTAGCCGAATGGGTGGGCGAAGCCTCCTCCCAGGTGTTGTGGGTGAACGTTCTCCGCTCCCTGCGCGCTGAACCAGTTTGCCATTTCAAAGTTGGTGATGATGGTTGCTCCGGTTCGTTTGGCGATGGTCACCGTATCTCCAACGTGGTCGCCGTGCCCGTGCGAGACCAGAATGAAGTCCGCGGGAAGCTCGGCTGGGTCTGCAGTGGCGGCCGGGTTTTCGCTAAGAAAAGGGTCGACCAATATGTTCGTGCCGCTTATGTTAAGGCCGAGGGCGGCGTGACCGTAATAGGTAAGAATTGTTGTCATGGCTCTCCTCCGAGTCTCGTCGGGACTCCTGCGGGCACAAGTATAGTGCGGCGCGCGGGAAAGAGTCAACTTCGCGGGAGACCGGGAAATTACGCGCTATAATTTCGTCAAGAGAGAGCGGAGGGAAACAGTCATGCGAACCAATTCCGATGAACGCGCCGGCGCAGAGCGAAAAACGGACAAAGCAGGACGGCTGCCGCCCGGGCAATCGCTAACGAAGCGGTTTCCGGTGCTTCACTATGGGCCGGTGCCGGCCTTTGATGCGCAGACCTGGGACCTCAAGGTGTTTGGCGAGGTGGAGCAGGATGCGCGCTG
Organism: uncultured Anaerolineales bacterium; assembly: GCA_913031335.1. Lineage (GTDB taxonomy): Bacteria > Chloroflexota > Anaerolineae > Anaerolineales > UBA11657 > CAJWGI01. The sequence continues at coordinate 7,670 of CAJWGI010000048.1, forward strand.
GAGCTGGGACGAGTTCTGCCGACTGCCGCGCACCCGCGTAAAAATGGACATCCACTGCGTTACCACGTGGAGCAAGCTTGACACCGAGTGGGAGGGGGTCGGCATATGCGCGCTGGTTGAGAGCGGGCTAGTGCGCCCGAAGCCGGGCGCGACGGTGGTGTTGCAGCATTGTGAATTCGGCTACACCACAAACATTCCGCTCGAGACAGCGCTGGGGGAAAATTTCCTACTGGCGACGCACTTCGACGGCGAGCCGCTGGCACCGGAACACGGCCATCCGCTTCGCGCGGTCTGTGGCGCCATCCCCGGGCGCGACGATCTTGACGACGTATATCTCTGGAAGGGAGGCAAGTGGCTTCGTGGGCTCG
>CAJWGI010000049.1 GCA_913031335.1 uncultured Anaerolineales bacterium
GCAGGTTGTACATGCTTGGCTTGGGCTTGATGGCCTTGATGGAGCCTTCTAGTATGTAGGCGATGTCGATAGTCGAGCCTAGCAATTTCTTTCGTTCCTCATCTGTAGCCACTCTCAAAATCTGCATGAAGTCCTGCGTTGGTGCACGCGAGGGCAATAACGCCTTTACTGCGGGAACATTGAACCCTGCGCGTTCACTTGTCTGTTGTTAATTACTACTATATGACCCCTTCACATTCCGGTGGGGGGATGGGAGCAACTAGAACAGCGGATGCTTGCTGACTCGCTGGGGCGGGTGTATAGTTGAGGTAGTCATGAGTGACCAAGATGGAAGACGAAAAGAAATGGTTTCCGGCCAGAACAACAAAGTGGTCTATTTACCTTATGAAGCTACTGGTGTATTGAGTTCTGTTGGTGGAATAAAAGACATGCTTTCTGGGGTGGACAATAACTAGCATTAAACCAACCCGCGTATAGATCGGCCTCGGTGACGACGATGACCGACCCACTGGGATCGGTTGTTGGTAGATGACTAAACAGCCCCTAGAAACTTCCTAATCAGGATCCTGTGCGACACGGTGCGGGAGCTAGGCCTAAAATACCGAACTCAGCTCAACTAATCGTCACCATGCTTGACAAACCCCCTGAAAACCCCACAACTTTTCAGGGGTGTCCCTTCAAGTATCCCCTAATAAGGTGATTGATAATCCCCGTAAGCGGGGAAGGAAGGAGCCCGTCACTATCGTATTATTGGGCGACGTAGTGCGGTTGTCGGGTTGGCGAGTGGCCCGCTTCTACTTCAACTTTAACACGCGATTATGTAAAAAGGGGCGTTCATTCGCTTTTTTCTTATAACTTTATGAGGTTGCCAGATCATGCATGGGCGTGAATCCACGGACTCGCGTGTGTTCAAATCATTTGAGAACGAGAACCGGGAGGCGTATGGCCTCGACGGCAACAGCGCGAACCTGACCTTCGAGCAGGGTGTGATGGTTTCGCGGGGCACTCTGAACGATATTAACATCACCATCGACCTGCGCTACTGCAAGGGCTGCGGCATCTGCACGGAGGAGTGTCCCACTGCGAGCCTGTGGCTGGTGCAGGAAACAGGCAGCTTGCGCGAGGCCATTCAATCCTTCGAAGCGGACCCCGCCGTTCGTACCCACGGTTTCGATCCTCACCGTCCGCTAACCTGGCAAGAGCTTCCCCATCACGGCGGCCTGATCGTGTCCAACGGTCACGATTCGAACAACTTCACCGGGGAATGGCGTGTCGACGAAGTTGTCGTCGCCGACGCCAATCGCTGTGTCCTCTGCGGGTTGTGTTATCAGTACTGCCCCGAAGATATCATCGCCATAAACACGGGCGCAGAAGTATAGACCGAAGCGGAGGAGGGATGCGGAAAGAGTATGTCTGACACTGGAGTCGCCCTACTAGCAAAGCTGCAGTCCCAACATGGCAGCAGCAAGGGGAGTGGCACGGTGAAGGCCATGACGGGCAACGAGGCCGTCGCGTATGCTGTGCAGCAGATTGAATTTGACACCGTAGCCGCGTTTCCGATTACACCTTCCACAGAACTGGCGCATGAGATCGCCAGCGCCGTGGCAGATGGAAAGATCAAGACTGATTTCGTCGCCGTCGAATCAGAGCATAGTGCGATATCCGCCATACAGGCCGCAGCCGCCGCGGGCGCGCGGGTGTTTACCGCCACCTCTTCAGCGGGGTTGGCGCTGATGCACGAAATCCTGCACTACTACTCCGGCAGCCGCCTTCCGGGCGTTATCGCCGTGGTGAACCGCTCCATTGGCGGACCACTCAACATCCTGTGCGACCATAGCACGATCATGGCGCAACGCGACACCGGCTGGCTGCAGGTTTTCGCCACCACTGCGCAGGAGGCCTACTACTTTCATCTGTTGGCTCCGCGTTGGTCGGAGGCGTGTGATCTGCCGGTGATGGTCAACATCGACGGCTTTGAACTGAGCCATATCACCGAACGGCTCGAAGTGCTGCCCGACGAGAGCGTGAAAAACTTCGTCGGCACGTGGGAACCGAAATACCCGCTCGCCACTGACGAAGAGGTCGTCGTTGCCTATCCTGGCATTGCCGGCTCCGATTATTACGCGGAGATCAAGGAAAGCCAGATGGACGGCATGCGCGCTGCCGAGAGCCTGTTCGAGGAGGTCAGCGTCGAACTGGCGGCTCTGACCGGCGTAAAACTGAACCAAATCGAAGCGTTCCATCTCGATGATGCCGAGGTGGTGCTCGTGGTACTGGGTTCCGCCTCCGGCACGATGTATGACAAGATCAGCGACATGCGCGCCCGGGGCGTGAAGGCCGGCCTGCTGACCATCAAGGTCTTCCGGCCCTTCCCAGTCATGAAGGTACGGGAAGTGTTGAAGGGCAAAGCAGCTGTGGGCGTGATGGAGCGTGCGCCAGTGCTCGGTTCGCGCGTGGGACCGTTGACGGCGGAAATCAAGCAGAGCCTATACGATCTGCCCGACACTCAGCGGCCAACAGCGGTCAACTTCATCTTCGGGCTGGGCGGGCGCCTCGTGCAGATGGATAACATTGGCAGGGCGCTCAATATTCTCGAAGTAACCCGCACGCAGCCGCCCGGCGACGCGCAGCGCACGGTCTATCACCTGGACGTGCGAGACGGTCGCGAGGACGCTTTGCTCGCACTCGAACAGGTGCGGCCTGAGTACTACCAGCCGGTGGCGGAGCGCAGCGTCGACATCCGCCTGTTTGCGCGCGGAGGTGAGGGCATCAAGACGGCCAGCAAGATGCTAGCCTCCGCCGTAGTCGAGACGGGTGGCAGGCACGCGCAGGGTTTTTCGGTCTACGGCGCAGAACGGAGCGGCGCCCCAACGCAGGGCTTCGTCCGCATCGGTTCGGATGTGATTAATGAGCGCTCGCCGATCCTCTTTGCGGACATCGACGTCTTCGTCAACGCGGGTCTTTTCAGCGAGGAGGCCATCAAGGGCTTGCACGAGGACGGCGTCATTCTCATCAATTCGCCGCGTCCCCCGGGAGAATTCCGGTGCGAATTCGGCATCAAGGGTCGCGAGATATATAGCGTGGATGCGTATCACATCGCCCAGGAGGAGATCGGCGATGGCAGAAGGGCGGGCGTAGCTATGCTGGCCGCCCTGTTGGCCATCCGGCGCGACATCCTTGACATCCACCATTTGCTGCAAGACATCGAGAAGCTACCGTTCAACCATAGCGTCGTCGAAGCCAACAAACGCGCCGCTGCCCGCGCTTACTACGAGTGGCGTGGCGAGAATGGCGGCAGTGCGCCGACGTAGGGACTACCAGATAAAGGAGAGTGCATATTGACCCCCCGCAGCACTGTTGACAGCGCAAAGGCCGGCAACTATGTCCGTGTTGGAAGCTACCTGGACATGCAGGTTTTCCGCAACCAGCGTATCGGGACGTACAACCGCGAGAGCGTCCTGCTGGGATGCGAGGTGCCGGAGATTGACACCAAGGCCGCTGATTATCGCGAGCTCCGCGGCAGCTTAGCCCCCGGCCTTTCTACCTGCACCGGCTGCGCTGCCCCGGTGGTGTTCAACCTGGTCGCCAAGGCGGGGCAAATGCGCGCGGCTTTCCTGAAGAAAGCACTGCACCAGGAGGGCATCATGGCCGCGGCTGAGCTTGAGCGGCCGGAAGTGATGAAAGTTCTCTTGAACGATGGTCGCCCTGCCCCACACGATCTGGCGCGTGCGGGGCTGACGCCAGCGATCGTGAAACGGGTCGCCTCCGTGCGAGAGCGCCTCATAGAAGAGGGTGTGTACTTCAAGATGGTCTTTGCGGGCGCGACGGGCTGCATGACGGTAACAACGGCCTCTTATCCCAACAACATCTGGCGCTTCCCATATTTCCATTCGGCGTTTGAGAACATCGGAGCCGTGGTGGCGGGCTTGGAGTCCGGTGCGCGGGCGCTCCAGCGCACCCGTCGGCTCCGCACACCGCACAAGGTCATCGGCTTCGCCGGGGATGGCGGCAGTTTCGACATCGGCCTGCAGGCGCTATCCGGGTTGTGGGAACGCAACCAGGATTCGCTCGTCGTGACCTACGATAACGAAGCCTACATGAATACCGGCAAACAGCGCTGCAGTTCCACGCCCTGGGGGGCGAACACGACGACGGCCCCGGTCGGGAGTATGGTCAAGGGCAAACAGACCAACGCCAAAGACATCATCTCCATCGCCCTTGCGCACAACATCCCCTACGTCGCCACGGCCTCGCCTGACGATGCAGAGGATCTCATCATCAAAGTGCGCAAGGCGCTAATGATTCCGGGCGCGGCCTACATGCGCATCCTGGCGCCCTGCCCGCCGGGCTGGTCCTTTGAAGCGAGGCATGCCATCGCTCTGAGCCGGCAGGCGGTGGATACAGCTGCCTTCTATTCCTTCGAGGTTGAGACCGACGCGCGCAACCGCCGCCGTTACTTCACCATCAACAACGTACCGAGGATCTTCTTTGACGATGAGAGCGGGCGCGCGGAGATCGGTGCCTACGCCTCTGAGCAGGGGCGCTTCACGCACATGTTCCGCGACAGCGGTCAGCATTTGCTGCAGGAGTTCCAGGGCAGAACCGATTCGGGCTGGCACAACTTTGCCCAATTCTTTGGCCTGGCCACTCCGGAGGCTGCGGAGCCGACAAGCGCATCGCCCGCACGCGAGTGACCACGCGAATGTCGTCAAGGTGAAGAGATCGGGACTATGACTGACACGTACCCGCAGTTTGTCGAGCACTTGCGCACCGACTCCCTGGAAGGGCTGCCCAAGCCGGCTCTGCTGGAAGTGTACCGAAACCTGGACCGCTTCGCGCAACGCGTGCGACAGGAAACCGACTGGCCGATGCTGACGCAGCTCCACGGAATAAACGGCAAGCGCGGCGAGTCGGCCAGGGAACTGCCAGCGCTGGATTCCGCCCTGAGCACGCGCGAGGTCAATCTCGGCCTGTCGTATTTGGAAACCTTTCACAGAGCCGATCGCTGTCTGGAATGCTTCGGGATGCCGTGCTCGACCGGCAAGCTCCAGTTCACAGAAGAGACGCTGGGCGGATGTCCGGTCCTGATCGACATTCCCGCTTTTATCAAACTCGTGAAAGAAGGCAAGATTTTCGAGGCCTGGCTCAAACTGATGGAAAGCGACAGCCTGCCCGCCATCACCGGGCGCGTCTGCCCGCAGGAAGACCAGTGCCAACTCAGCTGCAGCCTGACCATCAAAGACGAGCCGGTCGAGATCGGGCGTCTCGAGCGCTTCGTCGCCGACTACGTCTGGGAGAACCACCCGGAGGCCGTGATCGAGCATGTTGAAGCGCTGCGCGACAGGAACGCAAACAGCGGCAACGCCCGGCACCACATCGCGGTGATCGGCTCCGGGCCGGCCGGACTCACCGTCGCCATCGATCTGGCTGTTCTGGGATACCACGTCACGATTTTCGAGGCGCTTCACGTGCCCGGCGGCGTGCTGGCTTACGGGATCCCGGTGTTCCGGTTGCCGGCGCGTGTGCTGCAACGCGAACTCGGCATCGCCCACACGCTCGGCATCCGCTTCGTGCACAATGTGACCATTGGCCGCTCCATCACCATTGACGAGTTATTCGAAGAGGGATTCTCGGCCGTCTTCATCGGCACTGGGGCGGGGCTGCCGCGCCTGATGCACACGCCAGGCGAGCACTTGAAACACGTCTGCTCGGCGAACGAATTCTTGGTGCGTATCAACCTGATGAGGGCCTACGAGGCCGACACAGACACTCCGGTCAAAGTAGGCCAGCACGTGGTCGTGGTCGGCGGCGGGTTCACGGCGATCGACGCCGCGCGCTGGGCCGGGCGCCTCGGCGCAGGGAAGGTGACCATCATGTATCGGCGCTCGCGCAAGGAGATGCCCGCCCGCGAGGAGGAAGTCGAAAACGCTATCGCGGAGGGCATCGACCTGCAGCTTCTGACTAATCCCGTCCAGATGGTGGGGAACGATGAGGGGGAAGTTCGCGCGCTGCGCTGCGTGCGCATGGAATTGGGCGAGCCGGATAGCTCTGGCCGGCGGCGGCCCGTGCCCATCAAAGGCTCGGAGTTCGAAGTCCCTGCCGACACCGTCATCACTGCCCTGGGCACGACGCCCAATCCGATCATCCTCGAGACCACAGAGGGGCTGCAGGGCACGCGCTGGGGCACGATTCACCTCAGGGATGAGGAGACCGGCGAGACCACGCTGCCCTTCACGTACGCCGGAGGTGACGCGGTCACTGGCGCGGCGACAGTAATCCTGGCGATGGGCGCCGGTAAACGCGCCGCGCAGGCGCTGGACCGCGCGCTGCGAGAAAAACCGCCCGTCCCGGGCAATCTTGAGCGCTCGACGGTACTGGTGGACATGTGCAGCGAACCGTATGTGGTGCGCAGCAACGAGCGTCTGGCGTGTGATGTGTACGAAATGGTAGTGCAGGCGCCCGTGGTCTCGCGCTACTGCCAGGCGGGTCAGTTCGTGTTGGCGATGGTAGACGCATCCTCCGAGCGCATCCCCCTGACGGTCGCAGACTGGGACCGCGGGCGCGGGGAGATCACGCTCGTGTACCAAGTCGTTGGCAAGGGTACAGCAGATCTGGAGCACCTACGCGCCGGTGAAAGCTTGTTCGCCGTCTCCGGTCCGCTTGGGAAGCCGTCGGAGGTGGAGAAGTTTGACGGCACTGTGCTGATGGTCGCCGGCGGTGTGGGTCTGGCTGCCCTCTATCCCATCATGCGCGCGCACGTGGAAATTGGAAACGACGTACATGTCGTTTACGGCTCGCGCAACCGCGATCTGTTCTTCTGGCTTGACCGTCTGCATGCACTGCTGCCCGAGGCGAAGATTTCCCTTTCAACCGATGACGGCTCGTTGGGCATGAAGGGATTCGTGACGGACGTGTTGCGCCAGAAGTATTTGGGGACAAGCGAGGCGGAGTTTGCGATCGTGGTCGGCCCGGCGATCATGATGCGCGAGACCTCCAAATTGCTCCTGGTCAATGAAACCCCCACCATCGTGAGCCTTAACCCAACCATGCTGGATGGCTCGGCTATGTGTGGCGGCTGCAAAGTCTCGCGCATGAATGGCAAACTGGGCGCGAAGGACTTCGCCTGCAACGACGGCCCGGACCGACCTGCCAGCGAAGTCGACCTGGACGAACTGGTGTCCCGGCTCGCTACCTACCGCGCCGAGGAAACCCGCAGCCTAGTGCATCATATCTGGCAAGGTCTGGCGGCGTAGCCGGCACGGAATTGGCCGAATATCGCAGTGCCCGCATTTGTGGCATAACCTCGTAACATTAGTCCGCAAACCCTCATAATCTGCGATTACAATCTTTGCGTGGCAAGAGTGGTCTCCGGGCGGAGCGCCCGGCTGCCTTCCGGCCGGCGCACGGCGCAGCAATCCTAATTGAAATGGAGACTGGCTCTACGCCGGACGTGATTGAGGGACGCGCCGAGACGCCGTAACCCGCACAAAGTGTCTCGATTTGACGCTTTTTATCCGCTACCGTGCGCAATCCATAGTCTGTGAAGGGCAGGGGGGTGTTACCAACCCACTCATCCCCCCGTTGCGTGAGAAAACGTATCCCTCACAACCACGCCACCGGGCTACATTGTAGGCGTCAAATGAAAGCCTGGCGGCCTGAATTTCATGTAGTACGACCGCGAGGCCGACACCCGTCGGGACCGCCTGACCGATAAATCAAATTGTAGAATTCTGGGCGTGGTTTGACGGCAGTTATCGCACTCTTTTCAATACCTCCATTTTCTAGACAATAAAAAAGACCTACGCTGCACTCCCTTAGTCCTTACAGTTAAAAACTATCACCCAAAGATCGTACTGCGGGGTCGCCTGGAGTACGGGCTGTACAGACCCCGCAACACCAGGAGCGCATCATGAGCGCACTTCCGACCACAGGCCA
>CAJWGI010000050.1 GCA_913031335.1 uncultured Anaerolineales bacterium
TGGCGATGGTGATTTTGCCTGCGTATTCTACCGCGAGGTCGTCCAGAATGGGGGCGACCATTCTGCACGGCCCGCACCAGGGCGCCCAGAAATCCACGACCACCGGAGTGGTAGATTGCAGCACTTCCTGTTCGAATGCCGCGTCATTTACTTCAATTGGTGCTGTCATTTCCTATGATATCTCCTTTTGCGTGGCGACTCTGGGGGTAACAGTGTTGCTTTCCAGATGTGCCTGTGGACAGGCCGACGGCCTGCATCAGCAGTTGGCTCAGGTGAAGCTGGAGCGGGGCGCTTGGGTTGGGCGCTGCGCAGAGGTGGAAGACTGGCTGCCCAATGCAAACGTGGACAACATCTTTTTTGCGTGCGCTTTTCCGCAGGTGGGGCAGGGCAGCGTGGCATCGGCCCTGGAAAAGGGCAAGCGACGCTCAAACTGTGCGCCGCATTCGAAACAGCGATACTCGTACACTGGCATCAGCGCAAAACTCCCGCCATCATTCGGCGGGAAGTATACGCTATGGGTGCCAAGTTGTCGATGACAGGTGTCAATTTCTAAGGGATTTATAACAATCACGCCCGGGTTCAGCGAGCGATGACTAGCAGCACGAGCAGCAGGGCGATGAGCGCGAAAGGCGCGAGCAGCCCGAGAAGCGCGTTCAGCGCGTGGTTTTCGCGCCGGGTTATGAGACGTCCGACCGTGTGCAAGCTGCCCAGCGAACCAAACAGGCCGCCAAGGGCGACGCCCCACAGGATTGCCCCGCCCCAGCCGCCAACGGCCAGACGGATGTGCGGCCAAAAATTGGCGGTCATCAGTGCGCCCACCAGCCCGACAATGATGCCCATGAACTGGTTTAGGCGCAGCCCGGCGCGGTTCATGGTTATCCGCCGGAGAGGTCGAACATAGTCTGCATCTTCATCGCTATACCCATGTCGCCGCTGACGCGTATTTTCCCCTGCATGAAAAGCGCCATCGAATTGGCCGCGCCGTTGGCGATGCCCAACCAGTCGCTGGCCTGCATAGACATGGTCATGTCCGCGTCTGCGTGCGCGCCGGCGGTGATAGAGAGAGCGCCGTCCTTCACCAGCAAAGTCCACTGGCCGCCATCGTCGCCGCTCAAGTCCATTTGAATCACGGTGTCCATGTCGCCGGCCTGGTCTGGAAGGAACCGTTCCGGCATCAGGTCGAACACCTGCGCTATGTTTTCTGCTCGTTCAGCCATTTTCTCGCTCCTGTGAAAAGTATGTTCCCAGTATAAGATTGCCGCTCGCGGCTGTCAATGCACGCGCGAGCGCCGGGCAGGGGCCGTGATATACTCACGCTTGCGCGGCGGTTATGAGGCAGCGACCCAACACTACATTGCTGGAATGGACGGCCATCTTGCTGGTGCTGGCCACTGTGCTTGCGCTTGTGCTGCAGCTGGTGGCTTTTCAAAGAGTGCGGGCCACGTTTCCATCCGGCATGATGATTGCCAATGTGCCAGTGGGCGGTCTGTCTCTTGAGCAATCCGAGGCCACGCTTTCGCAGATTTACGCCACCCCTGTGGAGCTGCACTTTCAGGATGAGGTCTTTTTCTTGGAGCCTGTGGAAATAAGCTTTCGGCTCGCACTCGAAGCCATGCTTGCCCGCGCGGACATCTACCGCACAGATACAAGTTTCTGGTCCGGATTCTGGAACTATCTCTGGCGGCGATCGGGGAACCCGGTAATGGTGCCGGTAGTGGCAGAGTATTCCACCGCCCAGCTCCGTGAATTCCTAGAGGATGTCGCCGCGCGCTATGATCTGCTGCCCACCCCGGTGAGCATAGAGCCGGGCTCCTTGCGCTTGCGCTCCGGCTCGCCTGGATACAGCTTAGACGTAGAATCATCGCTGGCCGTCATCGATCTGGCGCTGCGCGTGCCCACAAACCGGCGGGTAGTGCTAACGGTCCAAGACGGCGCAAGCGTTTCTCCTACGACCGGGACTCTCGGCGATTTGCTCAACCGTTATATGGAGCAGCTGGATTTCGAGGGCGTTGTCAGTCTGGCCGTTGTCGATCTGCAGACCGGGGAAGAGCTTAATCTCAACGCGGATGTTGCCTACGCCGGACTGAGCATAATGAAAATACCCATTGTGCTTGATATGTACAGAGTGCTGGATTTCGAGCCGTTCCCGGAGATTGCTAGGGTGATTGAGGGCACGATTGTGCAATCATCCAATCTGCACGCCAACATTCTGCTGGCGGAGCTGGGCGGCGGGGATCCGAGCAGCGGCGCCTCGGTGCTGACCGCAGACCTGCAGCGCCTGGGCCTGCTTGATTCGTTCATGGCCGGATATTTCGATCAAGAAGTGGAACCGCCAGTGGTGCGCACCCCGGCCAACCAGCGCACGGATATCAACACCAAACCCGACCCGTTCATGCAGACTACGCCGGCGGATATGGCCGCGCTGCTCACAATGCTTTACCAGTGCGCGCAGCATGACGGCGGCGGGCTGGCGGTGGCGTTCGCCGGCGAGGTCACCCGGGCTGAATGCGATACGGTCATCGAGCTGCTGAGCCGCAATAAAACCGCCACTCTGATTGAGGCCGGTGTACCGGAGGGCACTACGGTGGCGCACAAGCATGGCTTCGGGTCCGGCGACACAATTGCCGATGCAGGCATTGTGTTCTCGCCCGGCGGCGATTATGTTGTTGTTATTTATCTATGGCACCCGGTTTATCTGGAATGGGAGCAGAGTGCGCCGATGGCCGCGAACATCTCGCGCATGGTGTACCATTATTTTAACCCTTGAGCCAGACGCGTGGCTGCCAGCGCTAGACCGACCAGCAGCCAGAAGAACATCTGCGCCGCCTGAAATTCCAGATTGACGAAGTAGTGGTCCAGCAGGCCGATAACGAGCGCGGCGATTAGCGCCGCGTGCACCCCTAGCCACCCTGCCGCCAGAGTTGAATCGGACAGCGCCGCCCGGCGGTGATGCAGCCCCCATCCCAGCACAACGGAGATTGCCAGCACGAAGAACCCTAACCCCACCAGGCCCATCTGCTCAGCTAGAAGCAGGTATGCGCTCGATACGCCGAGGTAGATATCCACGTCGGGCGTGCCGCCGAAGCCGACCCCGAAAAGTGGATAGCGGCTGATGAGTGTGAGCGCATCCCTGTATTCACCGAAGCGCATGTGCGTGGCCAAATCCTGCCCTTGGAGACCGGCGGAAAAATGGCTGCTGTATTGCTGCGCAACTGGAAGGAACATGAAGAGAACGATAGCCAGCGCGACCAGCGAGAGCAATTTGCGGTGGCGCAGCGCCGTGACAAACATTATCGCCGCCAGCAGCGCGGCCATGGCCGTGCGAGAGAAAGTGAGAATCAGCGTCGCGACGATGAGGGCAAACATCGCCCATGCGGGCCAGCGCTGGCCGAAGAGCGGGCGAGCTGTCGCCAGCTGTGGGGCAGCCAGGGCGCCCACAATCGCCAGCAGCCCACCGAAGGCGTTCGGGTCCACCGAAGTGCCGATCGCGCGCAGCGCGTTGGCGGGGTTATCTTCGATGTAGCGCAGCACAGCGCCAGTCGGGTAATTGACGATACGCAGTGCGTTTAAACCACGTTCGGCCTGATCTACTGGAATGAAGTACAGCGTCAACCCCAGCAGCGCTGCGGCGGACCCGGCGAGAAGTATCACCCGCAGCAAGCGAGCGATTTTTTGGCTGTCGGCGACGTGGTCTGCTACCAAGAACGCAAGGGCGACATTGAGCATGAAACCGGCGAACTTGCGCAGCAAATTGGGAGTGAGCACAGCGTTGCCGCTGCCGGCCACAAAAGAAAACAGCGCCAGCAGCATGAACGCCATAATCAGGGCGTGCGCCGGGGAGGCAGCCAGCCCGCGGCGCTGGCCGGTCATCCACTGGGCGAGATATACCAGAAAAACCCCGGCGAGGGCTATATCGAGTAACGTGGGCGTGAGCACGAATTTGAAAGGCATGGTGCCAAAGGGCAGCAGTGCGATGATGAGAATCATGCCCCACAGTCCAAATTCCACGTCTCTCACCGCCCAGACCGCGAGACCGAGGCCGAGCAGCAGGGAGGCTGTAATCAGTGGCCCTAGAAATCCCAGCAATGCGCCGACGATTGTGGAAAGCGCAGCAAGCGCAAAGCCGACAACCAGCGCGGGCTGCCGCGGGTGGGCAAGTGCAAGCCGCATCATTCTGGGGGCTTTTGCTTCCAGAAATACAATATGAAAATCAACAGAAGACCGATGGCGCTGGCGGCGAGGCCCCAGCGCAGCGCGGACGGCTGATACTCGAGCAGCACGTGCTGCGGGCCGGGCTGCTGCAGACGCACGCCTTGAAGATACCCACTCACCAGTTCGGTCGGCGTGCGGCCGGCTGCGGTGGTCGCCACCCAGCCGGGATACCAGGCCTCGCTCACCACCAGCAGCGCGGGTTGTGCGTTTTGTACTAGCAGCTCGATGCGACCGGGCTGTTCAGTGAGCAATTGCACGCCGCCGCCGCTCGAATCCATATTCTGCACGGGCGGCAGCAGCAGCGCGGTCTGACGGGCGTCGAAACCTTCGGCGGCCATCAGTTCCCACAGTGCCTGCTTTGACGACGCCGGCTGCACCTGCTCCGACAGCCAGGCGCGCTGAGCTTGCCCGGACAAGCGATACACCTTGGCCTCGCCGGAGGGTGCCGGGCCGTGATAGAGCGTCTCGGCCTGCAGCGGGAAACCCTCGCGCGTGACCAATTCCATTTTCCACGAGACTAGATAGTCGATGCCAAGCAGCTCAAAGCGCGCGCGTTCGGGCGCGTGGCTGTCGAAATCCATCCAGGTTTGCAGGCGGATGGGCGAAATACCTCCCCATTCCTGCAGGCCATAAGCGCAAGCCCAGTGGCCCTGCATGCGCGCGTCGTCCTGCACGCGGAACCAGCGCCCGCTGGCAGCATCAGATTGCATGGCTTCGAGCAACGCGAGATCGGGATAGGGCTCAAACTGAGGCGCTGCATTGATGGGCATGTTGGCCGAGAACAGTTCCAGAGCCACCACTGTTGCCAGCGCGGTCGGGAACCAGCGCCGGAACGGGCGCGTGGCCAATGCAAGGATTGCTAGCAACAGGCCCAAAACCAGCAACCCAAACCGGGGCGGCAGGTGCCTCCATAGTCCGGGGTCGTGCTGCGCAAGAAGAATGGACATTATTAATAGCGCCAGAGCCAGCGGTGTCAGATTGCGCAGCCAGCGCCGCGTGCTGCGCAGCGTACTGAGCTGGTCCTGCCGTAACGGTCCCGTGAGGGCAGCCACCGCGAGCGATACCAGTGTTGCCGCAGCCATGGCTATCAGTACGGCGGCGCGCTCCTGTCCGCGAAAGAGGCGAAAGACCGGTAGCAGCCAGTACGCCAACTGGTAAAGCGCCATATTGCTGCCGAATGACACCAGCAGCGCGACCAGGCCGGCTGCCAGCCAAAAGCGAGTGACTGCGTCGCGGCGCAACGGCAGCGCGATAATCGCCATCGTCAAACCGAGCACTCCCACATAAAGAGGCTGCCACAGGTCGGTGCTGCCTATTTTTGTCACCACGAATTGGACGACATCCTGCGGCGTGAAGCCGCGCGCAAGCTGGTCGAACGGCAGGCTGGTGCGCGTGGAAAGCGAAAGGAACTGCGTCTGGGGCAGCAATTGCACCCCGACCATCATTGTCAGCAGCCCGAAGATTACGACCAACCATCGCAAGACCCAACCCCAGCTGCGCCCGGCGGTTCGAGCCCAGAAGAGAAAATACGCCACGCTGAGATATGTCATTAACAGAAACGTCTGTGGGTGCCCGGCCAGAAAGGCCAGCGCGTAAACGCCGACAGCGGCCGCGGCCGCGCGGCCGCTACCGGTGAGGGTGAAGCGGCGCAAGGTCAGCAGCAGTAGCGGTATCCAGGTGGCTGTTTCAAGGCAGCCGGTTTGCAGCGGCGGGTATCCGGTGAGATATCCACCGTATGCGAGAACTACCGCGCCCACCAGTGCGCCGACACGGCTTCCGGATTCTTCCCTCAAGAAAAAATAGGCAAAAACGCTGATGGCAAGATAATGAGCGGTGGCTTCGGCCGTCAGCGCGATGAGCGGGAAATCGCTGAAGCCGAGCAAGCGCAGCGCGCCGAAATTAATCCAGACCGGCGGGTAAAAAAGCTGCGCCTGCGGGTCGGCGTGGAAGGGGTACCCGCCAAAAAAGCAATTGACCCAGAGCGGGAAATGTCCGGAGGCGAACTGCCGAAAAGCGACAGCTCGAACGATGAAGAATTGCTGCGTGAAGTCGCCGTCCGGAAAGACCACACCGTTGGGGGCCGGCGCGAAGAAGCGCCAGAAAAAGAGAAGCCACAGGCCGAACAGAATGAGCAGGTGCGCGGCGACCGGTCGGGAGCGAAACCGGCGGTAGAGAGAAGTCATTGCCGTGTCTGTTCCTTGCTCACTCTGATGCGGCTCAGGGAGAGATAGTTGTGAGTCCAGCGCCCGTCGGCCGTGATGACTTGTAGGCGTTTGCCGGCGCTGTCATACAGACCGATTTGCAGCCCGTATGTGCCGAGCGGGACGTCAGCTGCTAACGTGAGGGGATGTACATCGCGCACCACTGCTCCCGGAGTCCAACCGCTTGTGGGTGCCGCGCCGGCAGCCGGCCACGAGTCATGCTGCCCCCACACCCGATCGCCCTCTCCACGCACCTGTGCGAAGACCGTGTAATCCTGCCGTAATGGGCGCCGGCCGCGCCAATACAGTGTCAACTCAAGCCCCTCGCCGGGCGCAAGCGCGCGCCTGTCGATTTCGTAGCCGACCAATTCTATCCGATTCTGGAAATTCGTTCTCTGGGGATTAGGGTGTTGGCCCGTATTGACGGCAAGTTCCACTGTGGCCAATTGCGCGCTGTCAATGTCGTCGGGCGTGCGCATGCGCTCACCGGTGCTATAGTCGTAAAGTCCGATATTTAGGTGCAGTTCTGCGGGCGCGTAAGCAGTGGCCGGTACGGGCAGCACATAGCGGTCCGCGAAGGTGCGCCCGGGCTGCATCTGGCTGGTGGGCAAAAGGCCCAGCCCCGGGTAGGTGTCGCGCTGCGCCACCAGCGTGTCCGCCGAATCTTGCAGGTGAATGAAGACGCTCCAGTCCTCGTCCGCGGCGGCTATTGACTGCCAGTACAGGGTTAACTCAAGAGCTTCGCCGGGGCGGAGGGATGCTGACGGCAGGGTGTACCCCAACAAGCGCATTTGCGCTGTTTCGCGTGATTTGCCGAAATCAATTTGGTGGGCGGTGGTCATGGTTTCAAGGTCGGCCGGTGGCGGTGGAGCGTAGGCGGGCGCAATCACCCAACGGGGCGCGCCGGCTGACAGCACAAAAAGAAAGAGTACCACAAGCATTATCAGCAGCTGACGCCGGAGCGGCCAGCGGCGCGGCAGCAGGCTGCTGAGTCCAATTGTGAAGAGCACCACCAGACTTTGTATGGCAGTGAACACCAGGCGACCCTGCGATGACCAGGTTTCGGTGGCCCAGCGCAGCAGTGAGAAAATCACCGCGCAATTGAAAGCGACCACCACCCCCAGCGGCAGCCAGCGGCGGGCTGTCCAGCGGTCGTCCGACCATTTCTGTATAATGAATATCACCAGTCCTGCGATGGCCAGCGCGGAGATGATATTTAGCGCCGTGTACACCCAGTGCGGAAAGGGCACATTGACTGCGCCGAAAAGCCCCCAGAATGATTGCATGAAACCGGCGCGTTCGCTCCATAATTGTGCCAGCGGTGCGGGATGGGCGCGCCGGCCGAGCACATCCACGAAGGCGTTTATGCCGGTCAGCGTGCCGTAAAGCCGCAGGTTGCGGCGGAACCACCAGCCGGAAATCGTTGCTGCAAACCCGAAGGTGACGCTGCACTGCAGCAGCAGAATCAGCGCGTGCAGCCAGAACACATGTGCGC
>CAJWGI010000051.1 GCA_913031335.1 uncultured Anaerolineales bacterium
GGAACGGCCGTTGCAGGGGGTGAAAATGGCTGCCTGCCTGCATGTGACCACCGAGACAGCGAACCTAATGCGCACCCTGCAGGCCGGCGGCGCGGATGTGGTCATCTGTGCCTCCAACCCGCTCTCCACCCAGGATGATGTGGCCGCATCGCTGGTGGTGCATGACGAGATCCCGGTCTATGCTGTCAAAGGCGAGGACAACGAGACCTATTACAGCCACCTTAACGCTGCTCTCGACCATCATCCGCGAATCACCATGGATGATGGAGCGGACCTGGTGAGCACACTGCACAAGGAACGTGTGGGTCAATTGAGTGAAATCGTGGGTGGCACCGAGGAAACCACCACCGGTGTGATTCGGCTGAAGGCTATGGCCAAGGACGGTGCGCTCAAGTTTCCGGTGGTGGCCGTCAACGACGCCATGACTAAACACTTTTTCGACAACCGTTATGGCACCGGCCAGAGCACGCTCGATGGCATCGTGCGCGCCACCAACATTCTGCTGGCCGGGAAGACCTTCGTGGTCTGCGGCTACGGCTGGTGTGGAAAGGGGCTGGCGAAGCGCGCTGCCGGAATGGGCGCAAACGTGATTGTGACTGAGGTGGATGCGTTAGCAGCGCTCGAGGCGGTGATGGATGGATTCAGGGTGCTGCCGCTGATGCAGGCGGCCCCGTTGGGTGATTTCTTCTGCACGGTGACGGGTGACAAACACGTAATCGATCGGCATCATCTGGAAGTGATGAAGGACGGCGCGATCGTCTCCAATTCCGGTCACTTCAACGTGGAAATCAATATACCGGCGCTGCGGGAGCTCTCGGCAGGTAAGGTGCGCCGAGTGCGCGAATTCGTGGAGCAATTCACGCTGCCGGACGGGCGGCGAATCAATCTATTGGGCGAGGGGCGGTTGATTAATCTGGCCGCTGCTGAGGGGCATCCTGCCAGCGTGATGGACATGAGCTTCGCAAACCAGGCGCTCGGCGCGGAATACATGCTTGCCCACAGCCAGGACCTTGGCAACGAGGTCTATGTTGTGCCCGAAGAGGTGGACCGGCACATCGCGCGCCTGAAGCTGGAGGCCATTGGTGTAGAGATTGACGCGCTCACCGCGGAACAGGAGAAGTACCTTGACTCGTGGGATGAGGGCACGTAGCCCGGCAGAGTTTTCCTGTTGCAGGACTACGGGGCAGTGGGGGTGGAAGCGGGAGAGACCACAGAGAGTTTTATGAACAACTTGTGGCCAAACACGTTTCCGTCCGGGTCGTACAGACGCCAAAAGCCCTCATAATCTCCGGGAGCCTCGGGCGCGGTCATATCAATTTGTACCACGGCGTTTGTCTCCGGTCGGGCGGGGTAAAGCGCGTGCTGTAGGCGCTCGGTCATGGCGTGGCCTTCCTTGAAAACCACGTGGTATCCCGGCCCCCAGGAGCAGCTGCCCGTGTTGCGAATCTGCCAGGACTTGCGCAGCGGTTCGCCGGGCATCACTTCGCTGAAATCCGGGATGGTAAGGTCGGCCATGAAGACGGCGTCGTTTTCGCAGGGCTGTTCGGTGGCGGTGGGCAGCGGAGCCACAGTTGCGGAAGCCAGCGTGGCAGCGGGCGTGCTGGTGTTCGGGAGCGCAAAGGGTGTGGCGTCGGCCGGTGCTTCGGCCCGTTGGCATGCGACCATCCCCAGAACAGCTAGACCACAAAAGATTAACAGTGTGAATCTGCGTGGCATTTTATCTATTATGGCTGGAGTCAGAACGGCGGTCAATCGGTGGCATTGCTGCCCGGCTTGACTTTCGGATTCAGGTCTGGCATAATGATGACATTGTTGGCCTGCGCGGCCATTTATTGCGACACGGCTATTCTTCATAACGGGAGGTGGTGCCCATGATTAGTAACAGTACGACCAGCGCCGGGGCGCCCCTCCGTCTTACATAGAGAGACAAGCCCCGGCGTGGCAAAGGGCCGCTCTGAATCGGGCGGCCTTTTGTTTTGCCCCTGCTACTCGTCTCCGAAGACAATTCCGAGACCGCGTGCGGTTGTAACTAGCTCCCCGGCCGGATCGACTAGTTTGGGAGTTTGCGCTAGCGCTTCATCGAGCGGCATCGAGCCTATGTGACGCCCGCGTAGGTTGACCATTAGGCCGTGTTCACCCGCGGCGGCGAGACGAACGGCGGCAGCGCCGTAACGGGTGGCCAGCCAGCGGTCGAAGGGCGTGGGAGTGCCTCCGCGCTGCAGGTGTCCGAGCACAGTGCAGCGCGATTCCACCCCTGCTTTCTCATGGATTTGATCGGCCACCTGCTGGGCGATGCCGCCGAGACGCGGAATGTGCAATCCGTGAGCTGGAATCTTAAACTGTTGCAGACCGCCTTTCGGGCACGCACCCTCTGCAATGGCCATGATGCTGAAGTAGCTTCCCCGCTTCGCCCGCGCACGGAATATCTGCATGACGGGCTGCAGGTCGAACGGTATTTCGGGAATCAGGATGACGTCCGCGCCGCCGGAAATGCCGGCGGCCAGCGCTATCCAGCCTGCGTCGCGTCCCATAAGTTCCAGCACCATCACGCGGTGATGGCTCTCGGCGGTTGTGTGCAGCTTGTCGATGGCTTCGGTCGCCGTGCGCATGGCGGTTGAGAAGCCGAAGGTCTGGTCGGTGCCGCCCATGTCGTTGTCGATCGTTTTCGGGATGCCGATAATTGGCGCGCCACGGTCGCACAGCTCCTTGCTAATGCGCAGCGTGCCGTCTCCGCCGACCACGATTAGGCTATCGAGTTTCAATTGCTCGATGTTGTGCAGTGCCTGCGCGGACACGTCTCTGACTTCCTCCCGCCCATCCACAATTATCTTGCGGGCAAAAGGGTTCCCTCGGTTGGCTGCGCCCAGAATGGTGCCGCCGCGGGAGAGAATCCCGCGCACCTCAGACCGGCTGAGCACGCGCACGCTCTCTGGTTCCACCAGACCATCAAAGCCGTTTCGCAACCCGAGCACCTGCAGATCGAATTCGTTCTTCGCTGTGTGCACTACCGCGCGGATGACCGCGTTCAGGCCGGGCGCGTCGCCGCCACCGGTGAGGATGCCTATGCGGCGCATTGCTTCCGCTGCCCGCCCTGCGTTTTCGTGCTTTGCGTGATGCGCAACATGTTTGTATTGTATCCCAGCAACGGGTGGTCCAAAAAACAATTCTCCCTTAAATTGTCGTGTATCAAAACCGGACTAAGGGTAGCGGTGGAACTAACCGGATGCCCCGGTGCGATTGACTTTTCGCCAAGTGCCACTGATAATTACGTGAGCAATCCAATTTGCGGCGGAGTGGATATAGCCATGAAAGTCCCCGTGGTGCGAAACGTTGCGTAGGACAAACGGTGCGTGTCGCGCCTACGACCTTTGTGCTCCGCTAAAGTGATTGGCTTCAAGAAAAAATTCCCGCTAGATTCCGGTCGGGCTCAGCAGCAGGAATCCGCGCGGCGAGATTCGGGAGTAAGTATCAATGAAAATTGCTGATTACCAGACCTTTGTGGTTGCGAATCCGGCGCCGCACCACGGGGGTATCTACTGGACATTTGTCAAGTTAACTACCGACAGTGGGGTTGCTGGGTACGGGGAGGTGTACTCGGTGCCTTTTCACCCGCATACCGTGGAACGCATGATTGCCGACGTGTGCGAGCGATGCGTGCTCGGCGCAGACCCGTTTCGCATCGAGCGGTTATGGCGCGTAGTCTTCTCCAGCGGTTACACGCAGCGACCGGATATCTCTCTAATGGGCGTGCTCAGTGGGATTGAAACGGCCTGCTGGGATATTGTCGGCAAGGAACTGGGAAAGCCTGTCTCTGAGTTGCTCGGCGGGAGAGTGCGCGAAAGGCTGCGATCTTACACATACATTTACCCTGATCAACCGGAGGATTCCCCAACGATCAGCAATTATCCGGAAGGCGAGGAGAAAAGCGTTTACACTGATGCGGACATGGCGGCTGAGCGCGCAAGCATATACGTGCGACAGGGTTTCACCGCCCTGAAATTGGATCCACTCGGGCCCTACAGCGCCTTCGATCCCCGACAGCTCTCACTGGATGCCCAGAGCCGAACGGAACGTTTCTTGCGGAAAATACGTGAGGCCGTAGGGGACAAGTGCGATTTGCTTGTCGGAGCGCACGGGCAGATGACTCCGGCTGCCGCCATTCGGCTGGCGCGCCGGTTGGAAAAGTATGACCCGCTCTGGCTGGAAGAGCCGGTGCCGCCCGCAAATGTGGATGCGATGGCGCGCGTTGCTGCCATGACTTCCATCCCGATTGCAACCGGCGAGCGGCTAACAACCAAGTACGAGTTTGCGCAGGTTCTCGAGCGGAAGGCTGCCAGCATCCTGCAGTTCGCGCTGGGCAGTGTCGGTGGAATCTTGGAGGCAAAGAAGATTGCGGGTATGGCCGAAGCACACTACGCGCAGATTGCACCGCATCTGTATTGTGGGCCGATTGAGGGAGCGGCCAACATTCAGATTGGCCTTTGCAGCCCTAATTTCCTGATTCAAGAGAGCATTGAGACATGGGACGGCTTCCATGCGCAAATCCTGAAAAAGCCAATTCGCTGGGAGGAGGGATACATACTGCCGCCTACTGAACCCGGTTTGGGAGTTGAGCTGGACGAAGAGGTCGCGGCCTGTCACCCCTATAACGGGGAGAGGTTGAACCTTACCATGTTTGAAAGGCCGGCTGAGTGAGATTGCGGCTGCCGGGGTACAGGCGCAAGGCGCAGTTAGCTCGTTAAGCCTGATCATATTGCCCAGTAGGTTGTTCATAGCAGAACAGGAAAATGAAAGTCCTAATGCTTGCGGCAGAGGCCGCCCCGCTTGTGAAGGTGGGCGGGCTGGGGGACGTAGTCGGGGGAATTTCGGCGGAGCTGCGTGCGTTGGGACATGATGTGCGCATCGCGCTTCCGCATTATGGCTTCATATCGGCAGCCGGAGAATCACAGTCTGTGCTGTCAGTCAGATGGGGCCGGGCTAAGGTGAAATCAAGCTGCATAGAGACGGCAATCGAAGGGACCCCCTGTCTCCTGATAGGCGGCCGACCCATCGCGCCGGGTGAAAGCGTGTATGCGCAGACCGCAGCAATTGATATCCGAAGATTTGTCTTCTTCGCGCTGGCGGCGCTGCATCACGTGCAGGCGCTGGGGTTTCAGCCGGACGTGGTGCACGTGCACGACGCGCATCCGGGCGCGGCGGTGCACTGGCTGCAGCAGGCTGCGAGCACGGAGCCGTTCTGGCGGCGAACGGCGCGAGTACTCACCATCCACAACATGGTGTATCAATATAACGAGGCTGCAGAGGCGCTTGCGCTGGGTGGCCTGAAGCCGGCCAGCGACAATCGTGTGCCAACCTGGGCGCGCGCAGGGCTGTTGGCGCTGGCGATCCGCGCCGCAGACCGGATTAACGCAGTCAGTCCCACTTACGCGAAAGAGATTGTTGCGCAGGAGCACGGCGCGGGGCTGCACGCGTTGCTTTTGGCACGCGCGGGGAGACTGAGCGGGATTCTCAATGGCATTGATTATCAGTGCTGGGATGCAGCGACGGACAGCGCGTTGGCACGAAACTTCACTGCAGAAACGCTGCCTGCGCGTGAGGCAAATAAGCGTGCACTGCAACAAGAGACCGTTCTTCCGGTTGGGCCGGCGCCGCTGCTAGGCATGGTCTCCCGGCTAGACCACCAGAAAGGCCTGGATTTACTGGCGCGGGCGCTGCCGGCGGTGCTGCGCGAAGGCAAAGCCGCGCTGGTGGTTCTTGGCAGCGGCGACGGAAACATCCAGGCCGCACTACAGCAATTGGCCGCTGATTTCCCGGAGCGGGTATTGTTGAACTTCCGTTTTGATGAAGGCTTTGCGCGGCGTATTTATGGCGGGGCGGATATGATGCTGGTTCCCTCGCGATATGAGCCGTGCGGGTTGGTGCAGATGATTGCGCTGCGCTACGGCGCTGTGCCGCTGGTGCGCGCCACGGGCGGGCTGCGCGACACGGTGACGGATTGCGACGTTGACCCGGCAAGCGGAACCGGCTTCGTGTTTGACGCGTTTACGCCGCGGGCGCTGCGCGCTGCCCTAAGGCGCGCGCTGACGCGCTTCGAAGACCGGTCATTCTGGCGGGGGATGCAACGCCGGGGCATGGCACTGGATTTCTCGTGGGCGGCCGCTGGGCGTCGCTATCAGGCGCTTTACCGGAAGGCAATTGAGGACCGCAGCGCCCGCGGCACGGATTGAGCCGTCACTCCATTTCCATTGTTTGGTAGCAGAAATACGAATACACCACTATGACAATCGATGCCGTCACAACCGGTACGAGCACCAGGTAAATCGCGAATGCCGGCAGCAACAGGCCGAGCAGCGCCAGCACTCCGGTCAGTTTGAAGAGCCTCGCGCCGAGGCGATGTGTCTTCTGCCAGACTGCGTCGCTGCTCAGCGTCCAGGGCGTGCGGATGCCCACAAACCAGTTCCTTTTTGCGTGCTGTAGCGTTACCCCAACGAAGAACAACAATAGCCCGGTCAGCGCGCACATCAGGTAGTTGGTGCCAAGCTGGATACCCAGGCTCCACAACAGCGTGTGCGCGTAAACGGCCAGCATGAAAAGGGTGATGACCAGCACCAGCCGGTCGTAATGCCTGCGGAAAGCAGCGATGTTTTCGCGGAGCGGATCGATGCGCGGGATGGCCACGAACAGCAACCACAGCGCGGTGAGCATAAGCGGCAGCAGAAACACGCCCCAGAAGCGGGGAAGATAGTCATCAACCTGACCCTGCGCGTTCCAGTGAGAGGGCATATGCTCCGGAAGGCGGGGGTAAAGGGCCGCGCCTGCCAGGAATGACAGCAACACTAGTACGGCGATGGCGGTTTCAGATCGAGTCACGTTTCCTGATTTTAGGGCCGTGGCGGGTGCGCGGCAAGCCGCCTGTGGAGGCGTATAATGGCGCCCGTGACTCGGTTTAGTTGGGCGCAATTCTGCCGTCGGCGGTTGGCGGTTCCCGGCGACCACGGCGGCTGGGCGTTGTGGTTGGGCCCGTTTGCGGTCGGAATTGGAGTGGCCGGCGGGTGGAATGAGGCGCTGCCGTTGCTGTTCGCTCTCGGGCTGGCGGCTTTCATGGTGTGGCAACCGGCCGTGATTGTGGTGAAAGCGCTGGCCGGGCGGCGCTCGCGAGCGGACGTGATGCCGGCATTGATCTGGATGCTCGCGTATTCCAGCCTGATTGCGGCCGGTTCACTGGCGCTCACTCGAGCCGGTCATGCAACCGTGTTGTGGTTCGGGGCGCCTGCGCTGCCGGTGCTAGGGTGGCAGCTGGCGCTGGTAGCGCGGCGTGCGGAACGAGACCATATGGGTGCCGACATAGTGGGCGCAGGCGTGCTCGCGCTGGCCGCTCCGGCTGCGCACGCCGTCGTGATCGGGCAAATCACCGGGACGGCCTGGATGCTGTGGGCATTGTGCTGGTTCCAATCTGCGGCGGCGGTGGTCTTCGTCTTCCTGCGGCTTGCGCAGCGTCGCCTGAGTGAGATTCCAGAAACTTCCGTGCGCTGGCGCACGGGGCGTCGCGCGATGCTCTATCACGGATTCAATGTCATCGGGTCGCTCGCCCTCGCACTGCTCGGTTTTGCCCCGCGCTTGACTGTTGTGCCTTTTGCCGCAATGTGGGTATATGCTGTCTACGGCGTTCTGCGTCCAGCTGTCGGGGTCAGGCCAACCCGGCTGGGTTTCGCGCAGGTCGGTGCCACTGTGGTTTTCTCCGTTTTGCTGATAGCGGCATACAGGCTCGCTTAGCATACCCGGCTATCGCCGCAGTCATCCTGCGGGAAACAGGGC
>CAJWGI010000052.1 GCA_913031335.1 uncultured Anaerolineales bacterium
TCAATCATGCGTTGCGTGCGCGATGCGGCCTGCCCGCACACCATGCAAATCGCGTGTAACTTGTGCACATGCTCAGCCTGAGCGAGCAGCAAAGGCATCGGTCCGAATGGTTCTCCGCGGAAATCCTGATCCAATCCGGCCACAATCACCCGAACACCCCGTTGTGCCAACCGGTCACAAATCTCGGTAAGATCAGGGTCGAAGAACTGGGCCTCATCGATGGCCACCACGGTAGTGTCCGCATTCACACAGTCGAGGATTTCGGCGCTAGCTTCCACCGCCGCTGCCTGAAATTCAGCACCGGAGTGCGACTTCACCTTGTCTCTTCCGAAACGCACGTCCAGTTTAGGCTTAAAGACTTGCACCTGCTGCCGCGCGATGCGCGCCCGCCGCAACCGGCGCAGCACCTCTTCGGTCTTGCCGCTAAACATCGAGCCCGTAACTACTTCAATTGAACCGTGGCCAGCGCTCGCATCCGTTTCCCCTCCGCTCTCGCTAATGCTCATCTAGGCAAATTATACCGTAACCGGCCCAGCATAATATTGTATAATCCTAGCACTGCACTTGTTTGAAAAGGAGAGCGAACAGGCTGTGGTCTGAGCGGCGTCCGATTAATTGGGGAAGAGAACGGGGCGGGCAGATGCCCGTCTTTTTTTACGCGAATAATGGCTGATTTAGAGTTGATGCACGCGCTTTCGCAGCCGAACGACACCAAAATGGTACTGCTGGTGCTGGATGGGCTGGGAGGTCTCCCAATGCAGCCTGGCGGCCCCACTGAGCTAGAGGCCGCGCGCACCCCGCAGCTTGATCGGTTGGCAGCCGAAGGCGTGCTCGGCCAGATAATCCCCATCCTCCGCGGCATCACTCCCGGTTCCGGCCCGGCGCATCTGGCGCTTTTCGGCTATGACCCGCTCGTGCATCAGGCGGGGCGCGGTGTGCTGGAGGCCAACGGAGTGGGCCTTTTGGTCGGGGCGGCGGACGTTGCCGCGCGCGGCAACTTCTGCACCCTGGACGCCACCGGGCGCGTCAGCGACCGCCGTGCAGGGCGCATATCGAGTAAAATCGCCGTCCCACTTGTGGAACGTCTGAGTGCGGTGAATGTGCCGAGCGCGGAGATCGAAATACGCCATGTGAAGGAATATCGCTTCGCTATGGTCATGCGCGGCGCGGGCCTGCACGCAGACATCGCCGACACCGACCCGCAACAGACGGGCGTGCCGCTACTGGCGGCAGTCGCCCACTCCGATGGCGCACAACACACTGCCGCACTTTTCAATCAGTGGATTGAGGCAGCCCGACCGGTGCTGTCAGACCAGGCGGCCGCAAATATGTTCACACTGCGCGGGTTCTCGAGCGACCCACAGTTGCCCTCCTTCGAACAGTTGTACTCACTTAACGCGGCCTGCATCGCGACGTATCCCATGTACCTCGGAGTGGCGCGGTTGGCGGGAATGCAACCGCTGCTATCAGGTGACACGCCCGAAAAGCAGTTCACGACGCTGCGTGCCGCCCGCGCCGATTACGATTTCGTCTTTGTGCACATTAAGTCAACCGACAGCCGAGGCGAGGACGGGGATTTCGACGGCAAGGTGGCGGTGATTGAAGCGCTGGACAGGGCGTTGCCGCAGTTGTTGGAGTGCCGTCCTGACGTGCTCGTCGTCACCGGCGACCACTCCACCCCGGCGCGCATGCGCGCCCATTCATGGCACCCGGTGCCGCTTCTGCTCTGGGCTCCGGAAACAGTGAGGCCTGATGCAGCTGCCGCATTCGGAGAAGACACTTGCGCCTCGGGCGGACTGGGCACTTTCGCGGCCACCGATTTACTTGCGCTCATGCTGGCCCACGCCGGCCGTCTGTGCAAATACGGCCCCTAAAGGAAACGCGCCGCCACCCACCACAGCAGCACGCCCTCCAAAAGAGACGCGCCCCCGATCAGCAGCGCCACATCCGACCAGAAACGCAGCGGAAACAACCGAATGAGCGTGTCGGAATAACTAAACATCCAGCTGCCGCTCTCGAAAAACACGCGGTGAAAATTGGTGAAGAAACTGTTAAAATTCAACAGCACGTACGCCAGCAGTACGACCACGGCTACCACTACTATGGCAGCGCCGGCCATCAGGCCTGCGCGCAGTAGCGGCCGCGTGGCGGGCTGTCGGGCCAGGGCTACACCGGCCGTCAGGGCGAACAGTAGCGCCCCTCTCCAGACCCACAGCACCCTGCCGGTGACCACTTTTACATCCTGCATGTGGCGCAGCTCGCGTTCATTGTAGAGCGGCGCTCCATCCTCGAAACGCTCTTCGGCGATGTAATCAATACTGGCAGCATCGAGAAGATATTCCACTGCCCGCCGGGCATGCGACTTGCGCACGTCGGTACTGAAGCCATAGGCGTCCGCCGGAAAACGCGGCCGGTTGTATTCGAATGTTGGAAACCACGGCATCAGAACCAGGCGCACATTGGAGAGCACCAACACAAAAGGCATCGCCACGGTCATGACGATGCGCAGGGTGTGGGGGAACCAGCCTTGCATGGTCGCGTCCTCAAGAGAGCGATGCTTATTTTACCCGGTATCGGGGGTATGTGTGCGGCCTCTCCAATTCCTGAAGACGCCGCAGGTAATGTTCGCGGCAATTAGGCCAGCGTTGCAGTTGCACTAGCCCTGCCAATAATCGGGCTGCGAACGACGGCTGTATGCGTGGGCGAATTGTACCTGGCCGACATCGGAGGACCCCCAGAACTCATGCGCAAGATTGGCAAAAAGCACGCCCCGATTTGCCGCTGCCATTCTATAATCCGTGTCTTAGGACGGCAGCTGAGGACGGGGACAGCCGCACGTCACATAAGATTCGCCCCCGCCTTCCGCCATCTAATACCGAGGAGCAGGCCACTGGCAAATGGATTACGTTATGAGTACGCCTGAGAGTGATCAAATCGTCCTATACGGCACGACATGGTGCGCGGACTGCAAGCGAGCCAAGCAGTTCTTCGGTGAGCATCGCATTCCGTTCGAAAACATTGATATCGCGCAGGACGCCGCCGCCATGGAACTGGTCGAAAAACTAAACGGCGGCCTGCGCAGCGTACCCACAATCCTTTTTCCGGACGGCTCGGTTATGGTCGAGCCCTCGAACGCGGATCTGGCGCATAAACTCGGGCTGCAGACCTAGGCACGCCACGTGGCGTAAATATTCCGATCATCCCAGCGGTTTGCGCGCAATCAGCTGCTCGCTCAATCTGTTTTCGCCACATCCCACCGCCTCCGCCGAGTGCATAATATCGAAATCAGCAAAGTGAGGCAATAATTCGCCAAGTTCCAAATAGTGTTCCGGGCGCACGGTGACCGCATCGTTCTTGAGCAATGTTTCAAAAACAAGTACCCCGCCCGGTTTCAGCGCGCGGCGATATACGGCCAGTGCGGGTCGTTCCAAGAAAAAGAAATTGATAATGACGTCAAAAGTGTGGGCGGGTAGCTGCAGCAGCGCCATGTCATACACCGCGGCTTGAAAGGGTAGTGACTTCCTTCGCGCCCGTTCGACTGCGAGCCGCAGCGCGACCTCCGAAAAATCGAGCGCAATCACGCTCAGGCCACGCTTGGCCAGAAAAAGGCCGTTAGCCCCCACCCCGGACGCTGCATCAAGAGCAAGTCCCCGTTCGGGCAGCAGGCGAGCCCAATCCCGCAGTAATTTTCGCGGCGGTTTCCCCAGCCAGAATTCTCCCTCCTTCGCGTACCGCGCGTTCCAGCCCCGCAGCCCCGCCTCCCAAGTCATCTGGTCCCAACCTCCCTGCCGCCCCTCAAAAGCGCTCGCACAACACCCCGGAGTGCAAGCATAAGCGTCCCCAGACTAGCCACTTGCGGCGCTCGCAGTTTACCCGCCCAGAGCACACTATCACTACGCATCTCTAGAAAACACCGGACGCCCGCAGCCAGCATCGCACTGCAGCGGCGCCCGTCGAGAAGCAATTCGTCGATAATCACAACTTCCGTCGACCCGCAGATAATATCACGACTTGCTCCCCATTTTCATCACCTTTTCCCGTTCTCTTCACACATTCTTCACACCAGTGGGATAATATAGGCTCACCTGGGCACAGAAGGAGAACATGATGTACCCGAAATTAGTCAAAATCAGTATTGTGGCCACGCTACTTGGCGCGGCCTCGATTGTGGCGTTTATGATTCTCGCGCCCGGCTTTGGTTTCGGCCACATGGCAGTGGCGCAAGGAGGGCCGATGCGCCCCGGCCACATGGGCGGGTGGATGCGTCCTGCCTGGGGGGCAGGAGGGTTCGTTCTCTTCGCCGCGGTGGGCCTTGGCATGTGCCTACTGCCGGCGGGGGTTCTGACCGCGGTAATCGCCCGGCTGCTCAAGCCGGATGCGAATGTAGAAAACGGTTCGTAGTCATACCGGATTACGCAGATGAAACAAACGAAGGTAATCTTTCTTGGATTCGGGTTAATTATTGCCATTGCTAGCGGGGTATTGTGGCGACAGAATACGGAATTTTGACGGATGCACAACAACTCCGAGTAATGGACGCTCGACAAATGCCCAAGACCATCCTGATTGTGGACGATGAGGAGCGCATTGTCTCCCTGCTGCGCACGTATCTGGAGCAAGCCGGCTTTCGCGCGATCGGCGCGCGCAACGGGCGCCAGGCCCTGTTTGCCGCGCGACATGAGAAGCCCGACTTGATTGTTCTCGACCTGATGATGCCGGAGATGGACGGATACGATTTCCTGCGATTGCACCGTAAAGAGCGCGAGACGCCTATCATACTGCTCACCGCGCGCGTGGAGGACGAAGACAAGGTGCTGGGCTTAGAGCTGGGCGCAGACGATTATGTCACCAAGCCCTTCAGCCCGCGCGTGTTGTTGGCGCGAGTGCGCTCGGTGCTGCGGCGTGCCGGCCACGCTACGCCCGAACCGGAAGTTTTGCGCGTGGGTGCCCTCATGCTGGACCGCAGCGCTCACCGCACCAGCATAGAAGGAGAACCGGTGGATTTGACGCCATCCGAGTTCGACCTGCTGGCAGTGCTGATGACAACTCCCGGACGCGCTTTTTCACGTCTGGAATTACTGGACCGCGTACAGGGAACAGCGTTTGTGGGCTACGAACGTACTATAGACGTGCACATCAAGAACCTGCGCGCCAAAATAGAGACGGACCGCCACGAGCCACAATATATTGAGACTGTCCACGGAGTGGGTTACCGCCTGCGGGCGGGTTAAGCGCATTCGCCCCTCCGCAACCATGAACCGCTCACCATGACGCACTCACTCGCCTTCCGCATTACGGCCGCCATCCTCGCGGTTAGCCTCGCAAGCACAGCGCTGGTGGCCATTGTCTCCAGCCGGTTTATGGCACGCGAATTTGGTTTTTTTATGTTCCAGCGCAACCACCAGGATACCGCACTCCGTCTGGCCGACCACTATCGCCTGCACGGCGATTGGCCCGAGAACCCGCCCGCGTTAATGGCCGAGTGGTTGACGGGCCCGGCGCGCATGGTTGCCATGGGGTTGGCAGATGCCGATGGCTGGGTAATTGTTGAGGCTGGTCGTTTTCGGCCCGGGATGACGGTTCCAGAGAATATCCGCGCTCGTGGCACTGCGATTGAAGTAGATGGCGAAATGGTCGGCACCCTCTTTACAAGTGCGCCATCGCCTCCCCCCATTGGCAATCCGGCTGCTCTCGCGTTCCTGGGGCGCGTTAATCGTGCCATGGCGCTGCTAGCCGGCGGAGTGGTGCTTGCCGCAATTGCGCTGGGCTGGATGCTCTCGCGTCCACTCACGCGGCCATTGCGCGAACTCACCACAGCCGCTGGCGCCATCGCATCCGGTAATCTCGCCCAGAGAAGGTCTCGGTTCCGCAGCAGCGCGAACTGGGTGCGCTAGCGGCCGCATTCAACCGCATGAGCACCGATCTCGCCGATAGTCGCGATCGGCGTCAAAAGCTGACTGCTGACATCGCCCATGAACTGCGCACTCCGCTCAGCGTGATACTTGGACATACAGAGGCAATGCGCGACAGCATCGTCACGCCCGGCCCGGAGGCGCTAGCGCTGGTGCACGATGAAGCCCTGCGCCTGAACCGCATGGTGACCGATATGCGCACGCTCTCGCTGGCCGAAGCCGGGGAATTACACCTCGAACGCGAAGCCACACCGCCCGCGCAGCTGCTGCAACGCGCCGTAAGCGCACACGCGCCCCGCGCCGCAGAAAAGGAAATCTCGCTGACTTTGCAGAGGAGCGAGCGCCTTCCCAACATCGAGGTGGACGCCGACCGCATTATGCAGGTGCTGCATAATCTGCTGGAAAACGCACTCCGGCACACGCCCACGGGCGGAAACGTGACTGTCTGCGCCGACACTCTTAACGCACGCACAGTGCGCATTGTCGTGAACGACAGCGGACCCGGCATCGCCCCCGAGGAACTACCCCATCTCTTTGAACGCTTTTATCGCGGCGATAAGGCCCGCGCGCGCCGCAAGCACGGCGGATCAGGTCTGGGACTGGCTATCGCGCGTTCACTAATGCAGGCGCATGGAGGCGAAATCGGCGTAGAGAGTCAGCCTGGACACGGCACGACATTCGCGATAACGCTCCCGACCGGCGCATAAGCTCCACAGCACGAATTCGCAGCGGGTCTAGAAGCGCGCGGACACCTGGTAATTGGGGGGTTCTTTGGTGATGTGCACGTCGTGAGGGTGGCTCTCAATCAGGCCAGCGCCGCTCACGCGCACCAGCCGCACGCCGGTGCGTAACTCTTCAAGGGTTCCCGCGCCGGCGTAGCCCATGCCGGCGCGTAGCCCTCCAACCATTTGAAAGATATACTCGCTTAGCGGGCCTTTGAAAGGAACCCTGCCTTCGATTCCCTCTGGCACCAGTTTTCCGCCTCCCTGCCCGTTGGCATAGCGGTCACGGCCATAGCCCCGCATGGCGCCCACACTACCCATGCCCCGATACTCCTTGAAAAGACGGCCTTCGTACAGCACTTCCTCGCCAGGAGATTCTTTCAATCCAGCCAGCATCCCGCCCAGCATAACGGCGTCCGCACCGGCGGCTATGGCTTTCACGATGTCGCCGCTATACTTCACGCCCCCATCGGCAATGACGCCGGTGTCCTTTCCCCTCGCCGCCTGCGCGCACTCGTGAATGGCGGTCATTTGCGGCATGCCTGCACCGGATATCACTCGGGTGGTGCAAATAGAACCCGCGCCCACCCCGACCTTTATCACATCCGCACCGGCACCAATCAACCTCTCTGCGCCCGCAGCAGTGACTACGTTCCCCGCAATCACCGGAAGCTGCGGCCACCCGGCCTTCACGCGGTAAATCGCTTGAATGACGCCTGTAGAATCACCGTGCGCGGTATCAATCGTGACCGTGTCGACGCCAGCGTCCAGCAGGCCCTGAACCCGTCCCTCTAGATCCACCCCCACCCCCACCGCCGCGCCAACCAGCAGCCGTCCGCGTCCATCGGTGGCGGTACGCGGAAAATCACGTTTCTTTTGAATATCCTTGACGGTGATCAAACCCTTGAGCCGCCCGCTCGAATCCACCAGCGGCAACTTCTCGATTCGGTTCTGCTGCAGGATGCGTTGCGCTTGCTCAAGCGTGGTGTCAACAGTCGCAGTCACCAGTTTCTCGGTAGTCATGAACTCACTCACCGGCCGCGCAAAGTCGCTCGTTTCTACGAAACGCACGTCACGGTTCGTGAGAATCCCGACCAGTACGCCCAGCTTGCCATCTTCGGTGATGGGTACACCACTGATGTGATACCGACTCATAACCGCCTCCGCTTCGGCA
>CAJWGI010000053.1 GCA_913031335.1 uncultured Anaerolineales bacterium
CGGCGCGGGAGTTAAGCCGCCACTGCCAGCACATGCCGCTCCAGATTGCGGGCAAGTGAATTCGCATTGTAGCGCCGCTCTACCAAGCGGCGCGCGTTCAGGCCGATTCGCTCGGCCTCTGCCGGGTTGCCCCACAAATACTCCATCGCCTCTCTCAGACTCTCCACATCTCCCGGCTCCACGAGGTAGCACGTATCCATGTGCCGCATGTGTTCCACTTCCCAGAGGCCTTGCGTGCGCGTTATTATCACTGCCTTAGCACACGCCATCGCTTGCAATGCAGCGCTCTGCCCAGAGGGCTGGTCCACGTCTTGAAGCGGTATCACCACAAAACGTGCGCCGCTATACAGCTCGCGCAGCTGCGCGAAAGAATGGTCGCTGCTCACCTGTACCCCAGGGCCAAGTAGACTGCCGGGCAGTCGCTGCCGGGTCACGATGTGCAGTTTGCTTTGGGTGGAAACATGTAGCAGAGTCGTATAGTCCCGCGCCGCGTCAGTGCCAACACTGAGGACATAATCGCCCTGCAGATGATTATCTACTGGCCTCCAAAAGCTATCATCCACTCCAAACGGCAACACGGAAACGCGTTCCGGTCCCACGCCGAACGCCCGCACAACCGGCGCAGCAGCGCCCTCGCCCAACACTAACACTCGTTCTACCGATTGCAAGAACCGCGAATAGACAAGTCGGAATGCCCAAGCCCACCCGCTAGCTACTCGCGCAAGCAACCGGTGCGCCAGGCCCTGACTGATGTAAATTACCGGCGCGCGCAGAAACCCGAGCCACTTCAGCATCGCAATCGGAAGGCCACAGGTGTCCACAGTAGACACCAGTACATCCGCCTTTGTTATTTTTTTCCAGTGAATCCAAGTGATATGAAGCGAAAACCCGATCTGCACAATCCGACTGATCACGTATTCCATCGGATAGCATACCCGTCGCCGCCAGTCACTTGACCGATCGTCGCCCTCAACGAAGTCGCACACAACCTTGCTTGAATCAATGAACGGGAAGCCGTAGAGGAAATCGACCGGGCCATCGCCGTTTCGCCAGTCCTGCAACTGCTTTGCGCGATTGCGCCGAAACAGGAACAAACAGTGTATCGGCACTGCCTACGCGCCCGCGTTTCTCACCGGTTGATATTCATCGCCGTAATAGGACGGGTGGTCGGGGCCATCGTGCCGCCAGAGATACAGTGGCAGGCGCACGGCTATGCTGTCCCCAACATTCTCGGCAACAGCGAAATTAAAATCTCGGTCGGCTCCGCGGCCCCGCCGCGAGGGCCACACGCGGTGGCTCAATGGGCGGAACCCAATCTTTCGGGCTACCACCGCCCTCACCAGTGGGCAATTGCCGGCGCCGGGATAATGCGCGTGCATATCCCCGAAAAACAGGTCGCGCACAATGCGGCGAATTCTAATCCTGTGCGGCACGCTCTGATGGAGCCAGCGAAAATGCCTGGGGATGAACCCTTTTGAGCGCCGCACCAGCATGAGGATTTCGGCGGGCTCTTTAACCAATAACTCATCGCTGTGCTCAGTGCGAATCCGCTCAACATCAAGACGTTTTCCCAAATGCTGCGGGGCGTATTTCTGCCAATCTACGCACACGTGCGAAGATCCATATTTGACCGCGAAATCGTGCTGCACGCGGATGCGGTTCAGTAAAGAGGCGTCATCAGAATCCTGAAACGTAATCCATTCGCTCTCGGCGCGCTCCATTCCATGGTTCCGGGCGGCCCAGCCCGCATTGATGTTCGTGCCATTCCAACCGATGCGTTCCGGATCGTCATCCGGCAGCGCGCACACGCGCACGCGCTCATCAGCCACGGCATACTCTCGCGCGATTTCCGCGGTGTTGTCTGTGCTGTTGTCGTCCACGATGATTAGCTCAAGGTCCGTGAATGTCTGTCGCAGAATGGAATCAATCGCAGCCGCGATTGTCTCGGAGGCATTGCGGGCCGGCATAATCACCGAAATGGAAACCGGGCTCATTCCAAACCAAAGTTGCTGGCAACCATCTCACCACTCCGAATACATGCGCCATTTACATGCCACAGGCTCATAGGAGATGGACCTGTATTGAAAATCGGGAACTCCAAAGAGTCTCCCAAGGCGCGGCTTCAAAACCGGGCTGCCGAACACGTGCAAGAGTGATTTGAATAGGCGGTAATACGTCCGCCGCCGCGCCACATGGGGGGGTGCGTTCTCTCGAAAACTGCGCAAAGCGTCTTCCGTCACCTGCGAATACTCACGCGCCTTTCTGATGCTGGTGCTCTGCGGAACCTTTCGATAAACGCCGAGGGGGCAATCCAGATGATAGTGCTCCGCATGCAGGAAAAACCGGCACCACAGTTCCGCATCGTGTGCGACTGACAAGCTCGCATCCAGTCTACCGCCAACAGCCTCCCAGAGGCTCCGCCGCCAGAATGTGGACTCCTGCTGGATGACAGCCCAGTCACCAACTAGATAATCATACTTGTTCTTTCGGTATTTTCGGGAGCGGATGTATCTCCCTTCTGAGTCGATTGTGGTCGCAACACCGGAAAACCAGTCCACCTGCGGGAACTGCGCGAAGACCTCCGCGACCACGAAAAGGCTCTTGGGCATCAACAGGTCATCACTATTGAGCCAGCCCATAATCTCGCCGTTGGAAAAAGAGAAGCCACGGTTTATCGCCGGCGCCGGGCCCGGCCGGGAACCCGGCCAGGTCTCCCAGTGGTGCAATTGGTCTGCATACCGTTTGATCACCGCGTCGCTTTCATCCGTGCTGCCGTCGTTAATCACAATGTACTCAAGATTCGGGTAGTCCTGCGATACTACTGATTCAATGGTATCACCGACGAAATCGGCGTGGTTGAAGCAGGGGGTGACGAGAGACACAGATGGGCAACTCATCTGATCTTCACTGGCCCGACCCACCGACTATTCATATCTGCGCCACGCACTCCAGCAAGACCCTTAACGTCATTCACCACCAAACGGAATGGCCAACTCTAGTAGATTCGGGATTACAGATCCAACAGTTCACACAGCTTAGTCCAAGCCCTTTCTTTGGTGAACCTGCTTGCTGCCTGAAAGGCCGCCTGCGCCTTGCTTTCCATATACTCGTCGTTAGCTTCCAAGGCCAAGGTGACTTGCTCCACCAATGAATCCAAATTGAGGTCCTCTGCCATAAAGCAATTGTCCCCATTCATCCAGTCCAAACCTCCGCCCATAGCCGCACCAACCACTACACACCCACAAAGGGCCGCTTCAAAAGGAGGGGTCGGGAAGCCAAGCAAACGAGACTTCGGGGTCTTCCAGTAATTCAGCTCCTTTCCAAACAAACGATACTGCACCCGCCGCCACAATGGCGTAGAACCAATGCCCTGGTCAACACTGACGAACATTCTGTGATGTGACAGCATTTCATACCATCTGCTCTCATCGTAACCCGGATAAATCACAGTAACGGTGTCCGGGGATACGCGTGGCAGAAGTCGCAAGATCCTCCATGCGCCACGCGCCCAAAGAACCAGCACTCCCTTTCGCCCGTTGTAACCCATTCCCTGTGAGTACAGTTTTGCCGGTTCTTCCGGCGCAAACAGCGGCATCACACTGGATTCAACGCCGTACCTCTGGCTGACATATAGAGCACAGGCCGTACTCACATTCCAGTAATGGGTGTAACAGGAACGTGGAGAATAAACTGCCTCCCCCTGGTAACCTTTCCCAATCGGAACTGAACAACCGTGGTACCAGAACACCTTGCGTCGCGCTGGAGCTATCTGGGTAGCATCACAGATTTCGTCCAGTTGCCACCCATCGATAATCACATCATCAGCAGTGCACATTGTGAGCATTGCCTGCAGGTCAATCAGAGGTGCGGTCCGATTCAAAAAACTCGCCTTTTCAGGATTGCGTGGCAACACCATGTAACTCTGAATCCCGTGGTCGTTGACCATGTTCACGAACAGGTTCAAATATTTCGTGCCGCCACTCGGTCGATTGTGCGGGGCCGATACGAAGATTCTCAAATCGCTCCCTGTTCCGCAACATGTCTACAGAGTCGTCCTCCGTCGCTCATGAGGGTGCCACTTGGCCCGCATCCGGCTGCCCGTGAGGAACGGCGCGCCACGGCAGCACAGGCGCTATTACCCCGCGCCGCAACTTGAAGAAATAAGGTGAGCGCGCGTGGTCGAATTCCATCTCGAAAGCAAGTTCAGGGGTTCCGTTTAGAATCCATTTCACGTCTTGCTGCAGCACGCACAGCCGGACCACATATTCGCCGCCGTTGAGCATACCGGGCGGTACAACGCACTCAAGGCAATTGCTTCCGAGTGAAAGCTCAGGCCATTTATCCGGATCATCATACTGGTATGACCGGAATAACATGGCGCCATCAGCCGAGAACAGATCGAAACCCACTCCGAGCTCATGTATCTGTTCATTGAGCTCAAACTCGATTTGGATTCTGATTGGGTCAGACGTGCGAAACATAGGTGACGACTTCCCTTGTGCGTCCAGCACTCTTACCGCCTTCAACTTGAAGCGTCCGTCACCTGGCCGCGACCCGGCATCATTCCAGGACCTCTCCGACCGCTTTACCTCCCCTCCGGTCAGGTAATCGCGTATCGCTGCATGAGTAGGCCCATCGGTTGCAATCTTTCCCCAATGCACGTGAAGAGTACGTTCGCACAGGTTCCGCACTGCCTGCATTACGTGACTGACGAACAGGACTGTGCGCCCCTCCTTAGCGACGTCACGCATCTTTCCTAGGCACTTCTTCTGGAAGCCGGCATCGCCCACCGCCAGCACCTCGTCAACCAGCAATATCTCCGGGTCGAGATGCGCCGCCACCGAGAATGCCAAGCGCACCTTCATGCCACTGGAATAGCGCTTCACTGGGGTGTCGATGAATTTTCCCACCCCTGAGAATTCAACAATCTCATCGAACTTCCGGTCAACTTCAGCTTTGCGCATGCCAAGAATGGTACCATTCAGATAGACGTTTTCACGGCCGGTGAGTTCGGGATGGAAACCGGTGCCCACCTCCAACAGCGACCCCACGCGGCCGTTGATTTCCACCCGACCGGCTGTGGGATAGGTTATGCGCGACAGTATTTTCAGGATAGTGCTTTTTCCCGCACCGTTTCGTCCGATGAGGCCGACCACCTCGCCGCGCTTGACCTCAAAGGAGACATCCTTTAGCGCCCAGATGACGTCTTCCGCGTCATGCTCGTCATCGCCAAAAGCGGTCAGGCTGCGCAGCCGGCGTAAGTTCTTCACCGGCTGGCCGGCCAATTGGAGCAGTGTTCCCACCAGGGTGTGATGACGCTCGTCCTGCAGCCCGATGCGATAGCGTTTGGAGAGGTTCTCCACGCGGACGGCAACGTCATTAAACGACATCGGCGAACCTCCGCTCCATGCTCATGAAATACGCACCGCCGCTGAGCGCGAGCAGTAGCGCCATACCTGCGCCGATTGCGAGCGCGTCCCATGGAATCGGGTTAGTGCCCAGCAGAACAGATCGGAAGGCTTCGATCACGCCCGCCATCGGATTAAGGTTATAGAGCACCCGAAAGCGCTCCGGCACCATACTGACCGGGTACACCACCGGCGATGCGTACATCAGCAGTTGCACGCCGAATCCAAGACTGTATTGAATGTCACGATATTGCAGCGCGAGCGCAGTGAGCCACATGCCAACCCCGGCAACAGTCAAAATCATCAAAAGCGTGATCGCCGGGAGAAGTAGCGCTTGTGCCGTGGGCACAAAACCGAAGTACGCCATCAGTCCGAAGAGAATGAGCAGCGCGATTCCGAAATCCCACAGTTTCGCCACCACGGCCACCAATGGAACGATAATGCGCGGAAAATATACCTTTGTGATTATGCCGCGTGCGGTCAGCAGGCTGCCACCCGCGCTGGTCAACGCGCCAGAAAAATACGTCCACGGCACCAGAGCCGCGAAACTAAAAATCGCGTAGGGCACACCATCGGAGGAAATTTTCGCCATGTTGCCGAACACCACCGTAAATACGACCATGCTGAACAGAGGCTGAATGATTGCCCACCCGATTCCCAGTACACTCTGCGCATAGCGCGTTTTTATGTCGCGCCACACCAAGAAATAAAACAAGTCGCGGTAGGCCCAGACCTCTCGAAGATCGACCCAGCCGTGCCTCTCCGACGGGTCGATGACCGTGGCAACCCGC
Source organism: uncultured Anaerolineales bacterium (assembly GCA_913031335.1). Lineage (GTDB taxonomy): Bacteria > Chloroflexota > Anaerolineae > Anaerolineales > UBA11657 > CAJWGI01. Next base: position 6,200 of record CAJWGI010000053.1, read on the forward strand.
ACGCTTGCTCTAGTGCGCGATTTCAGGGATGCACTCACGTGGTCACCCTTTCTTCACGGGCGAGATACCACTCCACGGTCCGGCGCAGCCCCTCATCTAATCCGGTGCGCGCCCGGAACCCGAACTGCTCCATTGCACGGCTGGTATCCAGACGCCGGCGAGGTTGTCCGTTTGGTTTTGTCGAGTCCCAATTAAGGTAGCCCTCAAACCCAGTCAGTCGCGCGATTTTCTCGACAAGTTCTTTGATGGCAATCTCAAAGCCGAGGCCGATGTTCACCGGTTCGCTGCTGTCGTAATGTTCAGCCGCCAACAAAATCCCCTCCGCTGCATCGTTGACGTAGAGAAACTCCCGCGTTGGCGATCCGTCTCCCCACACCGTGACCTCTTCCGCGCCGCTGCGCCTGGCATCGGTACACTTCTTTATCAGCGCAGGAATCACGTGAGACCTTTGCGGATCAAAACTGTCACCGGGTCCATAAATATTCACTGGCAGCAGGTAGATCGAGTTAAAACCGTATTGCTGTCGGTAGGCCTGGCTCTGAACCAACAGCATCTTTTTTGCAAGGCCGTAGGGTGCGTTGGTCTCCTCCGGGTAGCCGTTCCAGAGCTCATCCTCGCGGAACGGCACAGGGGTGAACTTCGGGTATGCGCACGCCGTGCCAATGCCTACGAACTTGTTTACTCCACCGCGCCAGGCTTCATGCATTAATTGTGTACCCATCATCAGGTTGTCATACAAGAACTCGGCCGGCCGCGCGCTGTTTGCGCCTATTCCGCCAACAATCGCCGCCAAATGAATCACCATGTCAGGCCGCGCCTCCGCGTACAATCGCTGTACCGCGTCCAGCGTGCGCAGGTCGAATTCACGGCTGCGTGGTATGGCCACGTGCGCGCACCCGCGTAGGCGCAGTTCCTCAACGATGGCTGAGCCGAGGAAGCCGGCGCCGCCTGTCACACACACACGTTTGTCGTTCCAAAAACCATTCGTCATATCGATGTTAAACGGGAAAGCATTTAGATGTCAGCCATGCTCCGCCCATCCGGCACGTCGTTCCGCGCCGTAAATAATTCGCTGTATTTGGCGACACCGCCTGAGCCCGACCCGCGCCCCGCGCAGTTGCGGGGGAGTCTGTGGCCGCCCGGTCGGGCAGCCATTCAGAGCTCAGTGGCGACGGCGGCCCCGCCGCCGTCTGTGCCGTTTTTCAATGTCGCCCGCATCAAGCTCCAGCGGGAGACACCGCCCACTCCCGAGGGCGCCGCCGCGCAAAAGCGCCAACAGCACGCGCACACGCTTGTGGCCCGGCAGGCGCGCATCCAAGAGGGCGTTATATCCACTGAACGGCCCGCGCGTCACGCGCACCGCGTCGCCCTTCTCCAGACCCGCAAACGCTATCCCCCCAGCCCGCTGAACCACCGCGAGCCGCGCTCTCAAATTTGTCATCAGATGTTCGGCAATCACAGCAGGTCGCTGGCCAAATTGCACCAGTCCGTGCAGGCCGGGAATCCAACTTAGGGCACTCCTACCAATCTGATCAAGATTG
>CAJWGI010000054.1 GCA_913031335.1 uncultured Anaerolineales bacterium
TTGAGCCCTGACTTGCCGGTGTGGCCGGGCGACGCGCAGATTCAGTTCGAACGAATGAGCGACATGGCTGCGGGCGCGAAGGCGAATGTCACCCGCATCGCGATGAGCGCGCACACGGGCACACATCTCGATGCACCACTCCACTTTATCAGGGACGGCGAGGATGTCACCACGCTCGCACTTGAAACCCTCATCGGGCCAGCGCTGCTTGTGGAAGTTGCGGATGCCGCCGCAATCGATGCAGCCGTTCTAGATTCGCTCTCAATCCCCGCCGACACCGAACGCTTGCTCATCAAGACGCGCAATTCACAACTGTGGTCCCAACCGAAGGTCACTTTCCACACTGATTTTGTGGCCGTGGCTGCATCTGGCGCGGACTGGCTTGTGGAGCATGGAATTCGGCTGGTGGGTGTGGATTACCTCTCTGTGGCTCCTTACGGGGATTCCACTCCCACTCACGTCACATTGCTGCAGGCCGGGGTGATTCCTGTTGAAGGATTGAACTTGAGCGCGGTGCAGCCGGGCAAATACCGGCTCATCTGCCTACCCCTCAAACTGGAGGGTTGTGAAGGCGCGCCGACGCGTGCCGTGCTGATTGATTATGAGGATGCCCCCGGTGGCTTTTAGAGTTGCCCCGAAACACACCCCGTTCACAATCGCGTGACCTCGGCAATCAGAGTGGCAATGCTCTCCAAGGCCTGTGTGGTGGGCGCCTATCAGGGAAAGCTGGAGCAGATTGCGTCCCACAACGACATTGACCTGACTGTGATAGTGCCGCCCCGCTGGAGGGACGAGCGCGGCGCGCTGCCACTTGAACGGGCGCACACTCGCGGTTACCGGCTGCTGGTGGAGCCAATCCTTTTCAATGGCAGCTATCACTTCTATTTCTATCCCCGGTTGCGCCGGCGCTTGACTGCGCTGCATCCGGACATCCTCCACATCGATGAGGAGCCCTACAATCTGGCCACCTGGCACGCGCTCCGCCTTGCGCAGCGACAGGGCGCGCGGACGCTATTCTTTTCGTGGCAGAACATAAAGCGCCGATATCCGTGGCCGTTCAGCGCCATGGAATCCCATGTGCTGCGGCGGGCCGACGCCGCCATCTTCGGCAGCGCGGGCGCGCGCGAGGTCTGGCGAGCCAAGGGCTACCGCGGTCGCGACGCTGTCATTCCACAGTTTGGGATTGACCCCAACCTCTTTCCAATGCGCGCGGAAGATACCCGCACAGAGATGGGATTCTCAGTGGGTTTTGTCGGTCGCCTTGTGCGCGAAAAAGGCGTGGATGTTCTGTTGAACGCGCTGGCGGAACTGCCGGAAGCGGTGCATCTGACCGTAATCGGCGCCGGCCCGGAGCGCGCTGCTCTGGGGCAACTGGCAGCCCGTCTGGGAATAAGTGAAAGGGTGGTTTTCGGGCCGTGGCTGCCGTCCACGGAGATTCCGGGGCGTTTGCGTCGCCTCGACGCGCTGGTTCTGCCCTCGCGCACGACGCCGCACTGGAAGGAGCAGTTCGGGCGGGTGCTGCTGGAGGCCATGGCCAGCGGCGCGCCGGTGGTCGGCGCCGACTGCGGCGAGATATCCAATGTGATCGGCTCGGCCGGGCTTCTGTTCCCGGAGGGTGATAGCGCCGCGCTGGCGGCAGCGTTGTGGCAGCTGATAGAAGATGGCGACCTGCGCCAACGCGTCTCCCAAAACGGGCGTGCGCGGGTGCTGGCCCACTTCACGCAAGCGCAGGTGGCCGCTGAGACCGTGAGTGTCTATCGCCGGCTGGCCAGCGCGGCCTGAATGTTATAATGCGGTACCCGATGAAAGCCGAGCGAAAAAGCGCTTACCGAGTTGGGCTGAATGCGCTGCTGCTCTACTCGGGTCGGGGCGCCTCGTACCGTCGCGCCGGAATCCACAGTTACATTCGCGGCCTGCTGCCGCATCTGCCGGCGGCAGATGCGCGCCTGACTTACACAGCGTTCGTCGGGCCGGTCTGGGACGATGCGCATAATGGCATAGCTGCGGTGAATGTCCCCGAAACCCTGGCTGGACGTCCGGCTGCGCGCGTACTCTGGGAGCAGCTGCTGCTCCCGTGGCTGAGTGTACGCGAGCGAGTGCGATTGCTGCATGCAATGGCGTTTGTGTCTCCTGTGTTGACGCCGCTTCCGACCGTGGTCACCGTTTATGATCTTTCTTTTCTGCGAGTGCCTGGCCGCTTCAGACCGGCTAACAGGGCTTATCTTTCGCTTTTCACACGGCTCTCGTGTCGGCGGGCGCGGCGCGTGATTGCGATTTCGGAGCATACGAGAAAGGATGTTGTCGAGCTGCTGGGCGTGCCGCGGCAGCGGGTTGACGTGATCTATCCCGGGCTGGGCTGCGGCTTCCGGCGCGCCTCCCCGCACGCGGTGGCTTCATTTCGCGAACGGCGGGGGTTGCCGGAGCGTTTTATTCTATATCTGGGCACCATTGAGCCGCGCAAGAATATTTCCGTTTTGATTAATGCGTACAACAAACTGCGGCCCGAAGGGGTGAAACTTATCTGCGCCGGCGGCAGGGGCTGGCTGTATGAGGATGTGTTCAAGACGGTGGAGGAACTACAACTGAGCCGGGATGTGCTCTTCCCGGGCTTCCTGCCGGCAGAGGATTTACCGCTGTGGTATTCGGCCTGCAGCGCTTTTGTGTACCCTTCCGATTACGAGGGCTTCGGTTTTCCTGTGATGGAAGCAATGGCGTGCGGAGCGCCCACCATCACCACTAATGCGGCTTCTCTGCCGGAAGTGGCCGGTCGCGCGGCGCGGCTGGTGCTGCCTGGCGATGTCGGTGCGTTGGCAGAGTCGATCGGTACTGTGCTGGGCACTCCGACGCTGCAGAGCGAGCTGGCTGAGGCCGGCCCGGCGCAGGCGCGTCGATTTTGCTGGGAAACAGCGGGGCGACTGACAGCGCGCACATATGCGCGCGCACTTGGATTGCCGGCGCTGCCGCAGGAGAGGGCTGCTGGGTAATGGAACAACAGAGCGCCAATCTTCGCGCCCTCTGGGCATGGATGCTGGTGGATGCAGTGCTGATCTGGGTGGCGTCGTGGTCCGCATGGTTCATCCGCTATGAGCTGCGCTGGTTCCGCGGAGTGGAGCCCGGCTATCACAGCGCGCTGCAGTCGTATGTGGCCCTCTTCCTCGGACTGACGTTGGTGTTGCTGCTGGCCTTTAGCGCAAACCGCGTGTACCGTGTCCGCCGCGGCACCTCCTGGGTGGAAGAAGTGTTCCGCGTGACCAACGGAGTGCTGGTGGGCACGGTGGTAGCGATGGCGGCCACGTTCGGGTTGCGCCCGCTGGCGTTCTCGCGGCTGCTTTTCCTGTACGACGCAGTGCTGATAATCGTATTGCTGGGGCTCGTGCGCGGGCTGCGGCGAGTGGTGGAATCGCGGCTGCGGGCGCGTGGCATCAACCTGATTTACGTCCTTATCGTCGGCGCGGGCGAGATTGGCCGGGCTGTGATGCGGGCGGTCTTCGCACAACCCCATCTGGGTTATAGTGTGATTGGCTTCGTGGACAACGACCCGGAGGCCGGCGCGACAGACATCGGGCGCTTCAAGGCACTCGGTTCCTTGGACCAACTGGAGCGCATTCTGGAGCGCGAAAAGGTGCACGAGGTCATCGTCACGCTGCCGTGGCGCGACCAGCCCGAAATGTTCCGGCTGGTACGCACCTGTGAACGCCGGGGGGTGCGCGCGCGCGTGGTTCCGGATATGTTCCAGCTCAACCTGAGCCGTGTGAGCGTGGATGAACTCGGCGGCATACCGCTGATAGGGCTGAAGGCCACGCGCTTCACCGAAACCGGCCGTCTGGCGAAACGGATGCTGGATCTGGGCCTATCTCTGGTTTTCATGCCGCTGCTGCTGCCGCTCCTGGCGCTGCTCGCGCTGATTGTGCGGTTGGATTCGGGTGGGCCGGTCTTTTTTACCCAGACCCGCGTGGGAAGAAAAGGACAACCGTTCCGAATCTTCAAGTTCCGCTCCATGGCCGTGGGCGCGGAGGGTCAGCAGCAGGCGCTTTCGGAGCTCAATCAGGCCAGTGGTCCGCTGTTTAAGATTCGGGAGGACCCGCGCCTGACGCCGGTTGGACGTTGGCTGCGGCGCTCGAGCATGGATGAATTGCCGCAGTTGATTAACGTACTGCGCGGGGAGATGAGCCTGGTGGGGCCGCGCCCGGGCCTGCCGCAGGAGGTGGAGCAATATAAGCGCTGGCATCGGCAGCGGCTGGATGTGATGCCGGGGATCACCGGGCTTTGGCAGGTCTCCGGACGCAGCGAAGTGGCCTTCGACGAGATGTGTCTTCTCGATATCTATTACCTGGAGAATTGGTCGCTGGCGATGGATATCGTCCTGATTCTGCGCACTATTCCCAAGGTTTTCCTGGGTCGCGGGGCGTATTAGGCTGAATTCCCGGAGTACAATCGTGCAATTCAGCTGGAAACGCACCCTCATCGTTGGCACCGCGTTTCTCTCCATCAGCGTGCTCTGGCCGGTTTTCAATCAGTTCATTCCAATCTTTCTGCAGGCCGGCAACCCGCGCTGGGAGCAGGATTTGCTGGCAGCTGGTAAGCAGCTGCCGCAGGTGCGTGGCTTCGGACTGAGCCCTACCATCGCCTTTTTCATCATGACCTGGGACAACCTCATCAACGTTTTTGTGCAGCCTTGGGCCGGGGCGCGCAGTGACCGTACCTGGAATCAGTTCGGGCGGCGCAAGCCATGGATCCTGGTGGGTGCGCCTATCGCCTTAATCGCGTTTGTGTTCATCCCGCTGGCCAACACGCTGCTGGCGATAATGGTCTTCATAGTGGTGACCAACATCGGCATGGCGCTCTTTCGCTCTCCCGCGGTGGCGTGGTTGGGAGACCTTTTCCCGCCCGAGCAACGCAGCAAAGCCAATGGCCTGCTGAACCTAATGGGCGGGGTAGGGGCGGCGCTGGCGCTCTTTGGCGGTGGTTTGCTTTTTGACCGCTTCGGGCGGGCGGCGCCCTTTTTCGGCGCGGCCGTGGTGATGGTTCTCGCGGTTCTGGTGGCAGTGCGTTTCGTGCGCGAGCCGGAAACAGGCCGGCAACTGGCCGCCGAGGCTCCGCCGGCCAATGTGCTGCTTCATTTCCGGGCGGTGTGGAACGCGCAAGACCGCAGCGGTTTCTTCGTGCTGCTGGGCATTTTTCTCTGGTTCATGGCCTTCAACGCGATTGAGACCGGGCTCTCGTCTTTTTCCGTGTTCACCCTTGGAATGGGCCCCGGGCGCGCGGCCATGTTCACTACTATTTTCGTGGCGGTATTTATCGCCTGTGCGCTTCCCAGCGGTTTGCTCGCAACGCGCATTGGGCGAACGCGCACCATTCGCATTGGCCTGGTGGCCCTGCTATTGCTTTTCGGCGCCGGACACGCGCTTATCCGAGACGAGCTCACGCTGGCACTTGTGCTGGTGCCGGCGGGCGCGGCGTGGGCTCTGGTCAATGTGAACAGCCTGCCGCTGGTGTACGACACCGGCGACGAGCGCAGCATCGGGGCCTACACCGGGATGTATTATTTTGCCTCGCAGGCCGCGGCAGTATTCGGGCCCGTGTTGGCCGGATACGCGGTGGAGCTGAGCGGCTCGCACCGCGTGATTTTCGCTTTCGGTGCAGTCTTTATGCTGCTGGCGTTTATTGCGATGCGCGCGGTGAGCGTGCCGCAACAACCACGGCACGCGTAGTTTCTGCGCTCATTCAGGCAAGGGCGCTGAATGCGCCCGCGGCGAGAACCGCACCCAATAGAGTGGCAAAAAAGTTTACCCAGTCGTTGTGCAGCCAGACCCAACCGCGCAGCCGGCGAGTGGGCTGGCCGCAGCGGTGGCGGGGATGGCGCTCGGTCTCTTTTCCACAGCCGTCGCACCAATAAATCGCCTGCACTGAAGCGCCCAACAAGCTATCAAACATTGCCCCGGCCAGGCCGCCGATTGTGCCGACGGCGAACAGCAGAACGGGCGTGCCACCCGGGCGCAGCCAGCCGGCCATCCCGGCTATGGATGCAGCGCCCGCCAGCGCCGCCAGCGAGCCGCTCGCGGTAATTCCTCCTGATACGCCGATGGAAACCGACCTCCCGCTGGTTATCAGGCGCGGCTGCCGCGAGCTGAGCACGCCCAGTTCGGTCGCCCAGGTGTCCGCGTTTGCAGCGGCCAACGCCCCCGCCACCGCCGTCCAGGCCCAGTCGGTCTCTGTCAGGGCGTAAAGCGCCGCCGCAATTGCGGCCGCGCTGCCATTTGCGAGCGCCTGCGCAAGGTCTCGCCGATGTCCTTTGGCGAATTTATCCGCAAGCGGCGCTTTCATGGCGGCCTGAAAACGGGAGAGCAGGCTAGAGGAAATGAAAAAGAGCAGCAAAACAGCCCCGCCCGGGATTCCGCCGAAGCCAAACAGCGCCGTGCCCACCAACACCGCGCCGGCCACTCCGCCCCCGTCTAACGCCCGCAGTTTATAGGCCAGCCAGCCGGTCAGGCTGGATAGCGCCAATCCGAGCAGCAGCGCCTGCCAGATGTGCTCCAGAATTCACTCCCTTGTGCGCGCCAAACATCGCATGGCGTGCATAAAAAAATAGACTGGCGGTTACGCGGATTTCTCACGCTATCTCCGAAATTGCCATTTGGGATCGCGGATGAGCAAGAAGCTCACTAGAAGAATGGTCAATCCGGAAAGTGCCAGGCCTGTGCGAACAGGGGCAGGGTTAAAGCGCCATTCCACCCGCCATTGGCCGGCGGGCAGAGCCACCGCGCGGAGCAGGCCGAACACGCGCACAGTTTCAATCGCTCCGCCATTTGCGCGGGCTTCCCAACCGGGGTAATCTATCTCGCTGAATATCACAATTGCGGGCGCGCTCAATATGACTTCCGCTTCCATGCGCTGGTTTCCGGAGGTGACTACGCGGACGGTTTCCGGGCCGGACGCCGGCTCCGGTGCGGGCCTGGGCGGCTCTTCCAGCACGGCGGTCTGCAGCGGGTCTAGCCATTCCATGGAGGAAGTCACCTGAAAAGCGGCCTCCTGGTTTGGCGCGACTTCAAAGGCGTGAGTGACCCAAACAGGTTGACCCCCTAAATCAAGTTCGTACACGCGCTCGTCGCGCTGTTCATCCTCCAACACCATCTGAATGCCGGGATAATCGATGACGCGGGACGTGAGCACAAAGCGCACATTGAGAAGTTGCCACCAGCGCACTTCGGGTACTTTTTCGAGAAATCGATGGTAGTGCGCAAGCGAGAGCGGGCCGTTGCCGGTTACGTCCCTGAGCTGAAAGAACTTGCCGGCGTTGCCGCCACCGGGAAGCAAGCCTTCGCTGCTCACGCGCCGGAGGCCACTGTTCCGGCTCAGGAAATCTGCCGCCGGCGTCTGTGTAAAGAAACCGCCCGGCGAAGGCTTCTGCAGGACAATGCCGTAATTTGCGTGAAACAGGTCAATCGCTGTCAGCGCCAGCAGCACCGGAAAAGCCCAGCGCGGCCACCACTCCCGCCGGGTCAGGTGAGAAAACCCGTAGCCCGCCAGAATAATCAGGGCGAAACTGACCACGAAAGCGGTGCGTTCCTGCCCGCGAAACAGCGCCGCCCTCGGTGCAAGCGCGTAAAGCAGCGGATACAGAAAGCCGTGCCGTCCCAGAGAAAGCAAGATCGCCACCGTGACCGCGAACGCCCAGAAACGAACTTCCGCCCGACCCACAGAGAGACCTACAAGGGCTAAGCCG
>CAJWGI010000055.1 GCA_913031335.1 uncultured Anaerolineales bacterium
TCCGCGAGATTCGCGGGCAAATGGGCGGTGATGTCGATTTCCCACCTAATCATCAATGGACTGGCCGTTCGGCGCTGATTTTCCCGTGGCAAAACATGGTGCGCTGGGGGATGGGGCCGGCGCTCGGACTTGCAGCGTGGACTGGATTTGGCTGGGCGGGCTGGCAGCTGCTGCGTCGCCGGGTGGGCAGTCAGCGGCATTTGCTTCCGGTTGCGTGGAGTGGACTGTATTTTCTTTGGCAGGGCACGCAGTGGGTAAAGCCCATGCGTTACTTTTTGCCAATTTATCCGACCTTGATTTTGCTTGGCGCGTGGGCGTTATATGAGCTGCCGAAAGGAAAACGCAGCAAACGCGTTTTGCGTTTGGCGTCATCTGGACTGATCGCACTGGTGCTTACTAGCACGGCGCTTTCCGCCTTTGCTTTTTCGCGTATTTATACGCGCTCGGTCACGCGGGTGGCGGCCAGTCGCTGGATTTATGAAAACCTGCCCGGCTCGTTCAGTCTGGTGATCGAAACGCCGGAGGGTAGCCTGACGCAACCGCTGCGCATGCCGCCGGATTTTCAATATCTTGATAGCCAGCCGCAAACGCAGTCGTTTACCGCGCAGGCCAGCGGGGTGATCAGCGCGCTTCATATCGGGCATCTGGGTGCCGTGAACGTCGATGCCGAGCCGGAGACTTTCACGGTGAGTATTTGGGGCAGCGCCGCCGATGGCGCGCTGAGCGATGCTACGCTGACGGCTGACCTGTCCGCGAATAACGGCTACACACTGCAGCTGCAACCGGCTCTTTCGGTGATCAAAGGCCAGAATTATCAGTTGGTCAGTCAGGCAGTGGTGGGTGCGCCGCTGACAATTAGCGGGGCGCAACTTATCAACGAATCCAGTTGGGATGATGGCTTGCCGCTGCGCATGGATGGTTACGATGCCTTTGGCGGCATTTACGGGGGACACAATCTGGAGCTGTACTGGGAGGACGATGAAGCCAAACGCGAGCGGATGCTGGTTATTCTGGCGCAGGGCGACTACATCTTAATTTCTTCCAATCGGCAGTACGCCTCTATCCCGCGTCTGCCCACGCGCTATCCGCTGACCATTGCGTATTACGATGCGCTTTTCTCGGGCGAACTGGGCTTTGAACTGGCGGCAGAATTTGAAAGCGCGCCCAATCTGGGCAGCTGGCAATTCTCGGATCAAGCCGCCGAAGAGCCGTTCACAGTTTATGATCATCCCAAAGTGTTGATTTTCCGCAAGGCGGCGGATTTTTCGATTGAGAAGGCGCGTGATATTTTGGGGGCGGTGGATCTTTCGCAGGTGATTTGGATGAATCCGCACAGGGCCACGGATGCCCCGACCGGCCTGTTGCTGCCTCCGGAACGCTTGGCCGAGCAGCGCGCCGGCGGGACGTGGTCTCAGATGTTTGATAGCGACAGTGCACTCAATCGGGTGCAGTGGCTGGGGGCGGTCGCCTGGTGGGGCGGGTTGCTCATCCTAGGCTGGCTGCTCTTCCCGCTGGCTTTTCTCGTTTTTCGCGGGCTTTCGGAGCGCGGCTATGCGGTTTCCAAAATCCTGTCTTTGCTGCTGGTGGGTTGGCTGGCGTGGATGCTGGGCAGCCTGCGGTGGCTGCCGTTCACCCGCGCGACAATCGGGCTGCTGGTCGGCGGGTTGGGGCTGTTGGCTGCTGGTGTGGCAGCCCGGCACGCGGGCGAGTTGCGGCGCTGGATTGTCGCGCATCGGCGTTACATCATCAGCGTGGAGCTGCTCTGGCTGGCGTTGTTCCTCTTCGATCTGTTCATCCGCTGGCACAACCCGGATCTGTGGCATCCGGCCTATGGCGGCGAGAAGCCGATGGATTTCTCGTATTTCAACGCGGTGCTGCGCAGCACTTCGTTCCCACCTTTTGATCCGTGGCTGGCGGGTGGCTACATCAATTATTATTATTTTGGCTATGTGCTGGCGGCTGTGCCGACCAAGCTTCTGGGCATCGTGCCGGCTCTTGCTTATAACCTGCTGTTGCCGATGTTGTTTGCCATGACCGGCACGGGGGCGTTCTGCGTGGCATATAACCTGAGCGCGGGAGTGGGGGAGGAGCGGGGCAGGGGAGGGAAGGCGCTACTGGGGGGAATTGCGGCGGCGGCGCTGATGGTGATGCTGGGCAATCTTGGGCAGCTGGATACCATCGCCAAAGGGCTGCGCAAAGCGGCCGCGGCTGTGTCGGATCCACCCTTGCCAGGCATGGGCGCTGTTTCCGATTGGGCGACTGGCCTGTATCGGGCTGCGTTTGAAGGCAAGATGATATCGATGGGCACGGGCGAATGGTACTGGAACGCAACGCGTCTTATCCCGCATCCGGAAAGCGAAGCTGTGCCGATTACCGAGTTTCCACTCTTCACTTTTTTGTATGCCGATTTGCATGCGCACATGCTTGCGCTGCCGCTGACGCTATTGGCACTGGCATGGGCGCTGGCGGTTGTGTTGGGTGCGAGGCGTTCTGGCGATAAGCCTGCAGCGGCAGCGCACTGGTGGGTGGGCGCACTGGCGATTGGCGCGCTGGGGCCGACCAACACCTGGGATTTGCCCACCTATCTGGCGCTGGGCTGCGCGGCGGTGGTTTACGCCCAATTCTGCCGCCACGAGAGGCTGGATTACGACATGTTGCTCGCCGCCGCCGGGCGGGTAGCGCTGTTGGTCGCGCTCGCCGCGCTTTTTTTTCGCCCCTACGCGCTCTGGTATGGCTCTGGCTACAATGCGGTTGAACTCTGGCGTGGCTCCACCACCCCGTTGAGTGCGTACCTGAAAATACACGGGCTGTTTCTGTTCATCATCGTTGCGTTTCTGGTGGTCGAAACCCGGCGCTGGGTGCAATCCACCACTATTCACGGCTTGCTGGGAATGAAGGATTTGGTCGCCGTGGGGATTGTGACAGGTGTGGCTTTGTTGGGGATGATTGCGCTCTTATTGTTCGGTGGCGTACAGATTGCGCCGGTGGTGTTCGGGCTGCTGGCCTGGGCGACTTTGTTGATGCTCTTCCCGCAACAAACATCGCAGAAACGGGTGGCTTTGACGTTGGTTAATCTGGCGCTGCTGTTGACGCTGCTGGTCGAACTGGTGCGGTTAGAGGGTGATATCAGCCGCATGAACACGGTTTTTAAATTTTACTTGCAGGCGTGGACGTTGTTCAGCGTGACAGCCGGGGCTGGACTGGCGTGGGTGTGGCAGCAGCTGCCGGACTGGCAGCCGCGTAACGCGCGACTGTGGCGGGTCGGACTGGGGCTGCTGGTCTTGATAGCAGCTACGTACACGCTACTGGCCAGTTCCGCCAAGATGCGCGATCGCATGGCAGCCGACGCGCCGCATACGCTCGATGGCATGGCCTTCATGCAATTTGCTGACTATCATGATCAGGGGCAATCCATCCCGCTGTCACCCGATTATGAGGCGATTCGCTGGTTGCAGGAAAACGTGAGCGGCTCGCCCGTAATCGTCGAAGCGCACACCAGCGAATATAAATACGGTTCGCGATACACAATTTATACGGGCCTGCCGGGGGTGGTGGGCTGGAACTGGCATCAGCGCCAGCAGCGCGCGGTCACGCCGCCGGATCTGATCACCGATCGGGTGGAGGCGGTCAATCGTTTTTATCGCGAGACGGACAACAATTCGGCGTTAGCCTTCTTGCGCGGATATGATGTGCGTTATATCGTGGTGGGCGGCTATGAGCGTGCGTATTATCCGCGCGAGGGGTTAGAGAAATTCGGACGCATGGCGAACGCGGGGCTACTGGATATTGCTTACGATCATGGCGATGTTGTCATTTACGCGCACAATGCGGAACCGATCGAATGAGATAATCTTATGCGCGACATCCTCTCTTTTCTGGTTTGGTGGCTCATCGTATCTTGCGCTGGCTTGGTTGCCTGGCCTTTGCTTTTCCGGATGCTGCCGCAGCTTCCCGACCGCGGCTATGCCGTCAGCAAAACATGCGGGCTGTTGCTGCTGGGCTATGTGTTCTGGATGTTCGGTTCGCTGGGATTTTTGCAACTGACTTTCGGTGGCGTGATAGTTGCGGCGTTAAGCGTGGCGGCAGCGACGGTGCGGTGGGGGCAGCCGCGTGCCGCGCTGGAATGGCTGCGTGCGCATTACTCGCTGGCGCTGGTGACTGAAGCGGTGTTTCTGATCGGCTTTGGCATCTGGACTTACGTGCGCGCGTTAAATCCCGAGATTGTGGGCACGGAAAAGCCGATGGAATTTGCTTTTCTCAACTCGATATTGCGGAGCGGCGTCATGCCGCCGCGTGACCCGTGGCTCTCGGGCTATGCCATCAGCTATTATTACTTTGGCTATGTCATCATCGCTATTCTGGCGTGCCTGAGCGGTACGTCGCCCGGCGTCGCTTTCAACCTTGGAGTAGCGCTGCTGTTCGGACTGACGGCGGTGGGTGCGTTTGGGGTGGCGTTCAATTTGATCGCTGTATCTGGTCAGGTCACGAGGCGCGTGTCGCGTGTGGCGGTTCCCGCGCTACTCGCGCCCGTTTTTACGGTTGTGACCGGCAATCTGAATGGCGTGCTGGAAGTGCTGCATCAGCGTGGGTTGGGCGCGGCGCGCTTCTGGCAGTGGCTGGGAATTAAATGGCTGGATTTCGCGCCGACGCCGGGCGGGGGTTGGCTGCCGCAACGCTACCTGTGGTGGTGGCAGGCCTCGCGCGTAATCCGCGACCGCGACCTTACTGGCGCGCCTATCGGCTTGCAGCCGATTGACGAATTTCCATTTTTCTCGTTTTTGCTTGGGGATCTGCATCCGCATGTACTGGCATTGCCTTTTGTCTTTCTGGCGCTGGCGGTTGCGCTGCAATTGTTTCTCACAAGCGCAGGCCGTCCTCCGTCGGCCGCCAACTGGCTGCCATTTCCGGTTTCGAAACTGTTGTTCTTTGCGCTGGTGCTGGGAGGGCTGTCTTTTCTTAACACGTGGGATTTTCCCATCTACCTGTTCGTGGCGGTGGCGGCCTATGCCGTTGGCCGCCGCGTGGTAGGGGCGCGCGAACTACTCCTAGGGGTGATCTTGGCGGTAATGGGCGTGATGCTCTATCTGCCATTTTACATCGGCTTTCGGTCACAGGCCGGCGGGATTCTCCCCAATCCAGTTTTTTCCACGCGGCTCAACCAGTTCTGCGTGCTGTTCGGCGTGTTGCTGCTGCCGGCGCTAGGTTGGTTGTCGTGGGAATCCACACGCGCGGGCAAACGGCTCAACTGGCGTCTGGGGATGCTCACCGGCCCGGCAATGTTGGCGGGCCTGACGGTCACCTGTGGCGTGCTGACGACAATCATATTGATGACGCCCCGTCTGCGCGAGATGGGCTCCTTCTCCTGGTTGATGGCGAGCTTTTCAACGGATGAAGTGCTGGGGATCATTTTGCGGCGGAGGCTGCTTGAAGAGCCTTGGACTGCGCTGTTGTTAACCGCCGCGCTGCTGCTGGTTGGCGGGCTTCTGCCGCGCAAAATGGATGCCCTGCCAGTGGGGGCGGCAGCCACCCCGTTCGTGGCGTTGCTGTTTGGAGTTGGGGCGCTGCTGACTCTGGGACCGGAATTCCTATATTTGCGCGATAGTTTCGGGACGCGAATGAACACTATTTTCAAATTCTATTATCAGGCGTGGGCGCTATGGTCAGTTGTGGCTGCCTTTGGCTTCTGGCGCGTGCGGCGCAGCGCTGGGAAGCTGTGGCGTTCCGTGTTCGGGATGGCGGTGACGCTTACCCTGGCTGCTGGGCTGCTTTATCCGGGTCTGTCCATTTGGGCGAAGACGGTTGGGTTGCAGGGCGCCACGTTGGCGGCTGGGGAGCGCGATGCGACTCTGGACGGCACGGCGGCGCTGGCGCACTCGCGTCCGGAAGACTACGCGGCCATTAATTGGTTGAACCACTTCCTGCCTGCCCATGGGGTGATCGCTGAGGCGGTGGGAGGAAGTTATACGGAGTATGGGCGCGTTGCGGTGCACAGCGGGCTGCCCACTGTGTTGGGGTGGCCGGGACATGAGTTACAATGGCGCGGCGGTTTTGAGCCGGCGGCCGGGCGCGAGGACGCGGTACATACGTTGTTCTCCACCCGCGCGTGGGATGAAGCCGCGGCGCTGCTGGCGCGGTATGACATTCGCTATGTGTATGTCGGCTCGCTGGAACGGCAGCAGTTCCCGGCGCAAGGTTTGCAGAAATTCGAAAATCACATGCGAGCGATTTATCGCAATAGTGGGGTTACCATTTATGAGCGGTTTGAGTGACTATCTAGGCACGTACCGACATGGAGCAGAATCTTAGCGCAAGGACGCCAGGACGCAAGGGAAAGGCACGATATATTCTGCAGGAATATCTATGCGACCTAGCGTAAGGAATTATGTCAAGCTGAACAGTCGCCAACGGACAAGCGAAGCAGGACACAGACTAGCAAACAGATGAACATGGAGGAGAATTGGAGTTCGCGCTGACTCGCCGTAATGAGGTTATGCTGTATGTGGTGCTGGGCGTGATAGCTGCGGTGATGCGCTTTTGTCAACTGGGCTCTGCGCCGTTGAGCGCTTCGGAATCCGTTACGGCGTTGTCCGCCTTGCGTCTGGCGCGCGGCGGCACGGAAGCGGCTGCGCAGCTTCCGCTCAGTCCGCTGCTGCATTCGCTTCAGGCATTGACTTTCTGGATTGGCGGCACGGCTACCGAAGCACTGGCGCGCTTTTGGCCGGCGCTGGCCGGCAGTGGGGTGGTGTTCTGGCCCTTGCTGCTGCGGGATCAAATTGGGCGCGGAGCGGCACTGCTGGCCGTGTTTATCATGGCGCTCTCTTCGGCGCTGTGGGCGGTGTCGCGCACTGGCGACGGGCTGACGCTGGCCTTGTTATGTGGGTTGCTAGTGGCGGCCGGCTGGCAATGGTTCGTTTTACGCTCTGATCGGCGTGGGCTGACGCTTGCTGCGATGGCGCTCGGCGCTGGGCTGGCGTCCGGACCGCACTTTGTCGGGCTGCTGTTTCTCGGCGGGGCGGCGATGCTTTTGCGCCTAGCGACGTTACAACGCCTTTGGAAGCTGCTGTTGCCGGATTTGCCGAGATGGGCGCTTCCAGCCGGGCTGACTTTCGTTCTCAGCGCAACCGCGTTTTTGCGCTATCCGTTGGGGCTTTCGGCGTCCGGAGAATCCTGGGCATCCTGGTTCACGAATTGGTTGCCGACGGAAGGACAACGCCCTGCTTTTCTTATTCCGGCGTTGGCGGCGCTGTACCAACCACTGACGGTGCTGCTCGGGCTTGCCGGGGCTTACAGGGCTGCGCGCGGCGATCAACTGGCGCGGCACCTGCTCGCAATGGCGGCGGCAGGGCTGCTCTATTCGGCGGCGTATTCAGGGCGGCAGTCAGGTGATCTCGTGTGGATGCTGCTTCCGCTCTACCTGTTGGCTGCCCTGGTTGTGGTTTCCGCGTGGCGAGGCGCGTGGCCGGCGTCCGAGCTTTCCACTGTCGCTGCGATGGTCGGAGCTATGGTGATGGTGTTAGGATTCGGGTACCTTCTTGTAGCTGGTTTTGCGGCCGGGCGCACTTTGGTCTGGGCAACGGGGGGTTGGGATGCAATCCTGCAGCTGGCGATACTGCTCATTCTGGCGGCGCTGCTTATGCTGTTGTTCGCCAGCGCCTGGTCTTGGCGGATTGCGTGGCGCGGGACGGTGACGACCATGTTTGTCGCG